>NZ_KV814047.1:3545-36415 GCF_001813815.1 Corynebacterium sp. HMSC076D02 | reverse complement strand
ACTGCTACTACGCCCGCAGCGATGGCTTTCTTCAGAGACATGTCTTCCTTTCCTACGCGTTGCATTGACACTTCAGTCATTCCACAAGGCCAAGCTGTGCGGATATTCGAGGGAATAGTTAAGTATTACCAGCTATAACTTACATAACTCAGGCAACAATGGATAGGTCAGCGCAGGCTAAGACGTGATTCCGTCTCCATGAATACTCGGGCGCTAAGTGCTGCGAAGGCGCGGTTGTGCTTGTTAAGCGCAGGATAAGCCACCAATATCTGCTGCATCGCTTGTGCTGCTTGCTGCCGGTTTGCGTGGACGGGGATGCCATCAATTCGGGCACTTGAGACGCTCGCGGCGGCAACTAACGCGCCAAAGTTAGTCACCGTGGTTTTGTGTTGCGCGCAGAACTCGCGCGCGATGAGAAGGAGCTGCTCTGCGGTCATGATCGGGCCCTGCGGATTTCTGCCTCGAGCTCGGCGCGGCCGGGCAGGAGCTGGCGTGCGGCGTCTTGGACCGCGGCGTCGGAAAGCGTGCGCGCCGCAGCCGCCACAACTGCACGCACCACCGCCTCGTGCTTGGAGGTGCCTTGCGCGGAAGCCAGAAGGGTCAGCGCGTGATCCTGTTCTGCTGTAAGACGAAGAGTCATAGCCATGGCCCGATGGTATCACCGTGGTATCACTAGTGCGGCGCAGCCGGCGGGAGAGGGGCGCAGAGGGTAGAATTTGCCGTTATGAGTGACCAAAATGACGATCTCTTTGATCGTATTCAACCGATTGATATCAACGAGGAGATGGAGTCGAGTTACATCGACTACGCCATGTCCGTCATCGTCGGCCGTGCTCTGCCAGAGGTACGCGATGGCCTGAAGCCGGTGCACCGCCGCATCTTGTACGCGATGTTCGACTCCGGCTACCGCCCCGATCGTGGCTACGTGAAGTCCGCCCGCCCGGTCTCGGACACCATGGGTCAATTCCACCCGCACGGTGACTCCGCAATCTATGACACGTTGGTGCGTCTGGCACAGTCCTGGAACATGCGCTACCCGCTGGTCGACGGCCAGGGTAACTTCGGTTCCCGCGGCAACGACGGCCCAGCGGCAATGCGTTACACCGAGTGCCGCATGACCCCGCTGGCCATGGAAATGGTCCGTGACATTCGCGAAAACACCGTCGACTTCTCCCCGAACTACGACGGTAAGACCCAGGAACCGGACATCCTGCCTTCCCGCGTTCCAAACCTGCTGATGAACGGCTCCGGCGGCATCGCCGTTGGTATGGCCACCAACATCCCGCCGCACAACCTGAACGAGCTGGCTGAGGCTATCTTCTGGTTGCTGGATAACCCAGAGGCCTCCGACGAAGAGGCGCTGGCAGCCTGCATGGAACGCGTGAAGGGTCCGGACTTTCCAACCGCCGGCCTCATCGTTGGTGACCAGGGCATCAAGGATGCCTACACCACCGGCCGCGGCTCTATCCGTATGCGCGGTGTGACCTCCATCGAGGAGTCTGGCTCCCGCCAGACCATCGTTATTACCGAGCTGCCGTACCAGGTCAACCCGGATAACATGATCTCCAACATCGCGGAGTCCGTGGCCAACGGCAAGATCGCCGGTATCTCCAAGATTGAGGACGAGTCCTCCGACCGAGTTGGCATGCGCATCGTGGTCACCCTGAAGCGCGATGCCGTCGCTCGCGTCGTGCTCAACAACCTCTACAAGCACTCCCAGCTGCAGACCTCCTTCGGCGCCAATATGCTCTCCATCGTCGATGGCGTGCCGCGCACCCTGCGCCTGGACCAGATGCTGCGCTACTACGTTGCGCACCAGATCGAGGTCATCGTTCGCCGTACCCAGTACCGCCTGGATGAGGCCGAAAAGCGCGCCCACATCCTGCGTGGTTTGGTCAAGGCCCTCGATATGCTCGACGAGGTCATCGCGCTTATCCGCCGTTCCCCAACGGTCGACGAAGCGCGAGAAGGGTTGAAGGAGCTTCTCGACGTCGATGATGTACAGGCAGACGCCATCCTCGCGATGCAGCTGCGTAAGCTGGCAGCCCTGGAGCGCCAGAAGATCATTGACGAGTTGGCTGAGATCGAAGAGATCATTGCTGACCTCAAGGACATCCTCGCCCGCGAGGAACGCCAGCGTCAGATTGTCCACGACGAGCTCGCTGAGATCGTTGAAAAGTACGGCGATGAGCGCCGTACCCAGATCGTGGCCGCTTCTGGCGACGTCACCGACGAGGATCTTATCGCCCGCGAGAACGTGGTCGTCACGATCACCTCCACTGGCTACGCAAAGCGCACAAAGGTTGATGCCTACAAGGCGCAGAAGCGCGGCGGCAAGGGCGTGCGCGGTGCGGAGCTCAAGCAGGACGACATCGTCAAGAACTTCTTTGTCTGCTCCACACACGACTGGATCCTCTTCTTCACCAACTTTGGCCGTGTTTACCGCCTCAAGGCTTATGAGCTGCCGGAGGCAGGCCGTACCGCACGTGGCCAGCACGTGGCTAACCTGCTGGAATTCCAGCCGGAGGAGAAGATCGCACAGGTCATTCAGATTCAGTCCTACGAGGACGCTCCTTACCTCGTCCTGGCTACCAAGCAGGGCCGCGTCAAGAAGTCCCGACTCACCGATTACGAGTCCGCACGTTCTGCCGGTCTAATTGCCATCAACCTCAACGAGGGCGACGCGCTCATCGGCGCGTCCCTCGTCGACGAAGGCGATGACATCCTGCTGACCTCTGAGCAGGGCCAGGCCATCCGCTTCACCGCTGACGACGACCAGCTGCGCCCGATGGGCCGCGCCACCGCCGGCGTGAAGGGCATGCGCTTCCGCGACGATGACCAGCTTTTGTCCATGTCCGTGGTTCACGATGGCGAATACCTGCTGGTTGCCACCTCCGGCGGCTACGGCAAGCGCACCGCTATCGAGGAGTACACGCCACAGGGCCGCGGTGGCTTGGGTGTTATGACCTTCAAGTACACCCCGAAGCGCGGCAAGCTCATCGGCGCTATCTCCGTCGATGAGGAAGACGAGATCTTCGCTATCACCTCCGCTGGGGGCGTCATCCGCACCGAGGTAGGCCAGATTCGTCCTTCCTCCCGCGCCACCATGGGAGTGCGCCTAGTCAACCTCTCCGACGACGTCGAATTGCTTGCAATCGACCGCAACGTTGAGGACGATGGTGAGGAAGACGCACAGGCTGTGGCCAAGGGCGAGAAATCCGTTGAGGACGTTCAGCAGGAACACCTCAAGGTTGCGGATTCCAAGAACGCAGCAGATAGCGAGGAGTAATCCATGGCAAGACGAGATGTAACCCTTACGCGGATCTCACCGATTTCGGCCTTCCGCGTGGGCTTGGCGATGTCCCTCGTCGGGCTCATCGCATGGCTGCTTGCCGTGTGCCTGCTCTACTTCGGCCTCGATCAGGCGGGAATCTGGGATTCACTCAACAGCCTAGTCGGCGGAGTGGGCGGCGCCTTCGAAGTGACCTTCGGTGTGGTCTTGTCTATCTCTGCTCTCTTCGGCGCAATCGTGGCGGTGTTCAACATGCTGCTGGCGCCGCTGCTCGCGGTACTTTATAACGCCATCGTGGACGTCTTCGGTGGTTTCAAGCTGGGTATCCAGTCTGGTCATAACTAAAGCCCGAGCCCGCTAACCCACATCTAACCGGCATCGTCTTTTAGGTTTAAATTCTTAAGAGACGGTGCCGGTTTCGCTTTTTAAACAACCTTCTAAAACCTTGGCTGCGCTGGCGATTTGTGTATTTGCCGGATCGGTATGTAAAGTTACATCTCGTTCCGCACAGGGGCCTATAGCTCAGTCGGTTAGAGCGCATCGCTGATAACGATGAGGTCGCAAGTTCGATTCTTGCTAGGCCCACCACGGAACAATGGGGCATTAGCTCAATTGGTAGAGCATCTGCTTTGCAAGCAGAAGGTCAGGAGTTCGATTCTCCTATGCTCCACAGCTCGGAACCCGGCACCGTAATGGTGTCGGGTTTCTTTGTTGTTTTGGGGTGTGCACCGTTCCGGGGGGCTAAGTAGCAAAATTTCGTTATTTCTAGTCCTCGGAAATGGTGTTGTTGCTGGTGACCGAGAATGTGCACACCCGCCTGCGACACTTAACTTATGACGATTTTGATTCTCGAAGTTTTCCTAGCTCTGCCGGTGCTTGTCGCGGTGTTTGCCATGAGCAGATCGGCCACGTGGACTGTCAAGGTGGGCTGGGGTGCCGTCGCTGGCCTGTTCATCGTTCTTATGCTGTTGGCCTGGGCCGTTTTGCGGTTGCAATATTTCAGCGGCTTTGACGCACTTTGTCAGTCACGCCCTAGGGGCGCTGGAGGGTTGGTTTGTGGGGTAGTGCCCAGTTCAATTGGCGAAGGAGCATAATCAAGAAAAATGTCAACCCATGGTTGACTTGTTCAGTCTCCTGTCGGTAGACTACCGTTATGAAGCGAAACGCCGTCATCAAGAAATTGAAAGCGGAAGCTAAGCGGCGTGGTCTTGAATTTGAGGAAATCGCCCTATCGCGCCATGACGCTTATCGGGTAGGCAGCACAACCCGAACCTTAGGTAGGTACCGTGAGATTGACGATGTGACAGTCAAGAAGTTTTTTGACCAATACGCCCAAGAATTAGGGAAAGGCTGGTGGAGGTAATGACCACGACATACACAGTAACCGCAGAACGTGGAACCAGCGGAGTATGGGTGCTCGAATGCGCCGAACTAGGGGCAGTGTCTCAAACTAAGCGGCTGGCTAATGCTGCCGACGAGATGCGCGAAGCACTGGCCTACCAGGCAGGCCTAGACCCAGACGAACTCAACATTATTGTTGATGTTGTTCTTCCACCGGACCTTGCGGAAATGAAAGCTCGCGCCGAAAAAGAACGCGAAGAAGCGGCACGACTGGCCGCTGCAGCACAGGCAAGCACTCATGACCTCGCTGTTGCAATGAGAAACGCTGGAATGACCGTACGAGATATGGGAACAGTCCTCGGCGTGTCTTACCAGCGCGCTCAAAAGCTCGCAGCATCCTAAAAGGAGGACATCACACTGAAAGCGAAAGTTGCCCAGCACGCGCATGATACACACGCGTACTGGGCGTTTTTATCGGCCGGTGGACTCGTGTGCGTTAGCCGCGCGTGACGGTGGGCTTGCAAGGTAGTCCCCAGTTGGTGGTGTGGGCAGCGTTAAACGGCTCGGCCTGGTCGAGGATCTGGTGTCCCATCTTGGCCGCTTCGTGTCCGAAATGTTTGTTCAGCATCTGTCCGGTGGCGGTCGCGTCGAGTTCTTCGCGGTTGAGAAAGTCTGGAACGGTGATGTCCTCATGCTCGGCGGGCTGGTCTTTAAATAGGCCAGTAAACTCACGGGTGGCAGTACTTAAGTTTACTCTCGTGTTTGATGGAAGTTACTGGACGACTACACCAAGGAGCACGTGACCAAACCGGTGGTGGCCAACATTGCTGGTTTTACCGCGCCGGAGGGCAAAACCATGGGGCACGCAGGAGCGATTGTCTCTGGAGGATCCGGAACCGCAGAGGGCAAGAAGGCTGCGTTAGAGGAGGCCGGCGTGAAGGTCGGCAAGACTCCGAGCTAGGCGGCGCAGCTTCTCCGGGAAGCGCTGAAATCTGCCTAGCAGATGCTTAACAAATAAAGCTTCATTGCTAGAATTAATTTCATGACCGAGAAGGATAAGAAGTGGCTCGATGAGGAGGAACTCGCTTCCTTTGTATCCCTCATGGGAGTCACCATCCGCTTAACCAACATTCTGGATGCCCAGCTGCGTGACGACGCCGGCTTGAGCTTCTTCGAGTACACCGTTCTGTCTCGTCTTTCTGAGTCGGAGAATCGTGAGATGCGCATGCGCGACCTTGCGTACACGGCGAACGGCTCGCTCTCACGGCTTAGCCAGGTGGTCACGCGCTTGGAGAAGCAAGGTTGGGTTACGCGCCGTCCAGATCCGAATGATGGCCGCACCACGCTGTCGCAGCTTACCGACGCCGGCTGGGACAAGGTTGTCGCCACCGCGCCAGGGCACGCCGCCCAGGCGCGTCGTTCCGTGATGGACAACCTCACTCGCACGCAGGTGCGCCAGCTCAACCAGATCAACGATCGCATCCTCGCGGCCATCGAGAGCGATGAACGCTACGGCGGGCGTTACTAGGTCTCATTAGCTTGGCGGCAGGCCTCTGCGCGCCGAGACGGTCTTGTCGAAAGGAATCCAAAAGCGCAGTGGTGCGTCTTTGTTCTTACTGATACCAATGCGAGGGCCTCGAACCCATTCCGGTTCGGAGGCCCTTTCCTTGATCGTGGGGATAGTGTCGTTGTCTGTGAGGTCGAGTCCTAACGCCTTACCGAGGTTCCCCGGCCCACGGGCGAGGTTATGGAAGTCGGTGGTGCCGCGGCGTCGGAAAGCGAGCTCGGTACCTTCGATGACCTCGCCGCCGCGTAGCAGGCAACCCTGGCCCGTGCCCTCCGGGGCGCACACGATGTTGCCGTTGCGGTGGATGCCATAGGAGGCATAGACGTAAAGGCGCCCGGGCGGGCCGAACATCGTGGCGTTGCGCGGGGTCGGGCCGTTGTACGTGTGCGCGGCGGGGTCCTCGGCGCCAAGGTAGGCCTCGACTTCCGTCAGGCGGATGCTAACGCCATTGAAGGTGAGCGTGGCACCCAAAAGCTGAGGCGCCACCACGTCTGCGGGAGCCGAGAAATCAATCATTAGCCCCGAGAGTAGTACTGCTTCCCCGGCTGTGGGGTGGGGATAAGAGTATCGAGGCTAACCGGCTCGAGCCCCTTGGCGCGCAGGCCGTCGATGACGCAGTTGGCAGCATTAACCGTGGTGGCGTGGATGTCATGCATGAGGATGATGCCGCCCGGCTGCGCGCCGCTGACTGCAGCGCTGCATACGTGCTCGGAGTTGCGGTCCTTCCAGTCCAGCGTGTCCACGGACCACATGGCCTCGGCTTGGCCGTTGGCTTTGGCCGCGGCGTCGACAGTGCCGTTGGTGGCGCCGTACGGTGGGCGCAGCCAACGAGGGCTCTGGCCGGTTGCCGCCTTGATGGCGCCGGCACCTGCCTTGATTTCCCCGTCTACGTCGCCGGCGGCGAGCTTGTTCAGCTCGCGGTGCGTGTTGGTGTGGTTGCCGATGGTATGCCCCTCTGCCTGCATGCGGCGCAGCAGCTCTGGGTGGGCTGTGGCGTTAGGGGCGAGCACCATGAAGCTGGCGTGTGCGTGTTTTTCGCGCAAGGTGTCGAGCAGTTGGTTGGTTAGGGTGCTGGGGCCGTCGTCGTAGGTGATGGCGACGCAGTTGGAGCAGTCAGACTTTTGCGTCGGTGCAGGTGCTGGACTCGGGGTGCGCTTTTGTGGTGCCGGCCTCGATGAACCGAGCTCTGGTGGCAAGGAGTTTAGGAAGTCATTGTTGAGCTTCTCGGCTTCTTGCTGGAGGTTCGGCAGCTGCATCTGCGGCAAGTTGGGGACCGGGAAGGGCGCTGCCGGCGCTGCGTGGGCTGAGACTGGAAGTGCAGCGGTAAGTAAGAGTGCAGCGGTAGCGGCAGCGAGGCGGCGCATGCAAAAGCCTTTCTAACGAGGGTGTTTCTGTTCCTTGATTATGGTCGCCGCCGTTTCTAAAAGCCGTAGTGACACGCAACCAGAGTGAAAAGAGTTAATTACTGTGACTGATGGGACTCCCGGCCGGGCCAGCGATTTTCTTTCTGCGATACCCCTGGGGTAGCATTAAACGCACTGGGGCATTAGCTCAATTGGTAGAGCATCTGCTTTGCAAGCAGAAGGTCAGGAGTTCGATTCTCCTATGCTCCACAGTCAGAAACCCGGCACCATTCGGTGCCGGGTTTCGTCGTTCCTGCGTTGCCCTCGGCCCGCCTCTTCCGGGACTCGTTTCTGCGTCCCCCACAACGGCTCCCCTGCAAGGGGAGCCAAGGAAAGGGACCATCCTCGAAGAGAGGAGAAGTGAAGGAGAGAAGGGGAGGAAGTTTAGTCGGGCCAAGTTTGGCTTAGTGGCCGTGCTCCCACTGCGCATAGGCCTTGGCGTAGCGCCCACCGCGCGCCATGAGTGAGGCGTGGTCGCCGTCTTCGACGATTTCTCCTTGCTCCATCACGATGATGCGGTCCGCCTCACGAGCCTGGTCCAAGCGGTGCGCCACTACTAGGCAGGTACGCCCGCGGGTGACGGCCCGGGCAGCTTCCTCAAGCACGGCGGCGTGTTCAGAGCCGGCCTCTGAGGTGGCCTCATCCATGATGAGCACCGGCGGCTGCCGCAGCACCATGCGCGCCAGCGAGATCTGTTGGGCGGCTTCGGCGCCCATCTCCTCGTTGCCGGCGCCGATGCGGGTATCGAGGCCGTCAGGCAGCCAGCGCGAGTCTTCCGTCAATCCCACCTCGTGTAGGGCTGCCCATAGTTCCGCATCGCTAGCATGTGGCCGGGCGAGCAGAAGATCCTCGCGCAGCGTGCCGGAGAAGAGGTGGACCTCCTGGGTAATCAGCGCGACGTGTTCGGTCACCCAGGTATTGGGCACTGTTGCGGTGTCGACGTCGTCAAGGCGGATGCTGCCCGCAGTGGGGTACTGCAGCCCGGCCACTAGTGCAGCCAAGGTGGATTTACCTGCGCCTGAGGTGCCCACCAGCGCGGTCGTGGTGCCGGCCGTCAATGTGAGGCTAATGCCGTCTAAGACCTTGGCGCCGCCGGGGTAGGAGTAGCTCACGTCGTCGATATGCACCGCGGGGGCTTGTCCAAGCGGCGCTACTTCCTTGGTTGGCACGTCAGCGCCCAGCAGAGCCAGCGCCACAGCGCGGCCCAAGGAAGTTGCGGAATGCTGAATTTCCCCAGCGAAGAACAAGATGTTGAAAACGTGCATCTCTAGGCGCATGACCAGCAAGACCGCGGCCGTGGCCTGGCCTTGTGTGAGCCATCCCCACGCCACCATCGGGACCGACATTGAAAGCGAACCCAGCAGGAGCACTCCGAAAGCGATGCTGCCCTGGCCGATGATGCGATTGATGAGAGGAACCTTATTGCCCCAGGCCTGCACGGTATTCCAAGAATAGTTCTCCATGCGGCGCGTGGCCCAGCCGTCGAGGCGGAAAATCCGGAGGGTCTCCAAGGCGCGAATGGTATCGAGCAATACGTTGTTGCGGCGGGCCTCTACGGTGGAGACGGCGTTAGCCACGGCGGGGATATCGCGAATCGTTCCCTTGATAAACGGATACATCACGGCGACTGCGAGCATGCACAGTAAAAGGTAAGCCGGGTGAATGAAAGCCATGGTCAGGAAAGTAAGCGGCAGAATGAAGATGGTGACGGCGAGACGCTCGCCCATCATGGCCACCGCCGTGACCACGGTGTCGATGTCCTTAGACAAGCGCGTGATCACGTTGCCGGTTCCCAGCTCCATCACGCGCGGTACGGGCGCGCGTAGCACCGAGTCTAGAGCTGCGGTGCGCAGATCCACAGCCAGTCGGCGCGTGCGGGCGTTGATGAGATAGCCGCCGAGCGCCCGGCCGCTGACCTCAACGATGAGGCAGGCTGCGATGATCCATAATGCGGCAATCATCGCATTGCGCCCAGAGCCAATCACAGGGACTTCGCCGCCCTGGATGATGTCCACGAGGCGGCCGAGTACCTGCGAGCCCAGGTTCATCATCACGATGGTCAGCGTAAAGATGCCAAATACCACGGCCAGCTTCGCCTTCGACGGTGCGGAAGGCAGCGTGCGAAGGAACTGCCAGGATTCGCGGGCGGAGGCAGGAGCTAGGGCATCTGCTGCGGGTTTACTCATAGTTCGAGCACCTCCTTCGCGTTAGCCGCCCACGTCGACGCGCCGCTGATTACGACGGTGATCTGGTCCTTGCGCAAGCGCGTCACGCGGTCAGCTACCGTCGCGAGTGTTAGCGAATCCAAGCCCGTAGTGGGGTTATCAAGCACCAAGATTTCCGGGTCTGCGGCAAGCGCGCGGGCAAGCGCAACGCGTTGGCGTTGACCGCCCGACAGGTTCAGTCCAGCCTCCCCGATGGGGGCATCCGGCAAGGCGCCAGAGTCATCGAAACCGCCGAGACGAGTGACGATGTCCTCGCAGGCCGCAGCCTCAAGCGCCGCGCGAACCTGCGATGCCGGGATGTTGCCGAGCGGATTGATGTTATCGGCCAGCGTCCCCTCCAGCATGGAAATCCGGTGCGGCGGGCACAGGGCGCCGTGGGCAGAAAGGCGGGATATGGTGGCGTCGACAAGCGCGCGCCCTTTGGTGGTCTCCGGTACCCAGACCTGCAAGCCAGGGCTTAAGGAAAGCGCATCGCCGTGCTTTGCGACGTCGCCTTTATCCAGGTCCTCCAGCAACTCACCGATGCGCTCCACGGAGGCCTGGGCCCGCGCCCACGCCTCGGTGAGATGGCCCAGCGCGATCCCAAGGACGTTGAGCGCCGGTGGGGCGAGCATCGTGATACTCATCATCCCACCTGGGGAAATATTGCCCAGGTACATTTGCCATGAGGTCCATGCGAGCAGACCGATGGTAAATGCGGTAGGCACCATCTGGCGCAACCAGTTCAGGCAAACGCTAAGACGCAGCTCGCGCAGCATGGCGTCGAGGGCGGTGTGTGCAGCGGTGCCGAAGCGTTGCTTGGCCACCTCGTTAGCGCCTAGACCTTTAATAACGCGGGAGCCCTGCGCGTAGTCCGTTGCGAGCGAAAGCGCCGTGTTTTCCTTTTGGCGGCGAGCTGCCGCCACTCTCGTCAACGGTTTTGCGGTGGCCCAAGATACCGCCGCGGTGACGACGGCACCTATCAAAAGCACGATGGAAACCACGGGCGAGAGCGGTGCTAGGCTGAAAATCGCGCCCAGCAGATAGCCCACCATGGTCAGCGGAAAGTTGAGCACCTGCTTGAGCTGGCCGATGTAATGGGAATCCTCGTCCATCGTGTTGAGCAGGCGGCCTGGGTTAAGTCCGGAGGTAGAAGCGCCGAGCAGCTTCTCCAGCAGCCCGAGCCGCAGCGTATGCGTGGTGCGGGCCTGGCTGAGATCGGTGAAGGCATCCGCGGTGGCTTCGGCGAGATAGACGATGAAAAGCAGCAGTGCGGTCAACGCCACTGGAATGGCGAGTGTGCGCCAGGAAGGGTCGCTGAATGCGTATTGCGTGGCTTGGCCAATGACCACGGAGACAAGCGCGCCCAATGGCGCGTTGATGGCGGCGGAGATGAGAATGCCGGCCACGCCCACCGGCTGCGCAAAGAGCAGGCGCCGGGTTGCGCTGTGGGGTTTAGACCAATTGGTGGTTTCGGTGAGAGAGGTCTCCCCGGCGGGTGGCTGGCTTGGCAGGTACCAAGACCAGGTTTTCATGCGAGGATAGACAGTCATAGCTGCTTATCCTATAAGAAAGGCTGCCTTCCTTTGTTCGGATTATCCGGAAAGAAAGGCAGCCTTAGCAGGTTTTATGCTCTGCAGGTTTTATGCAAGGTGGTAATTCGATACGTCGTATCCAGAGAACTCGCGGTCGATACCGTTGTCATCAACAGAATGGAAGATAGTGCCGTTCTCAATTGCAAAGCGGAGATTGTCAACACGATGTGAAGGATCCCCGCTGACGGAGCCGGCTGGGAAGTAGTAGGTCGCTCCGCTCTTGAGCTTGACAATGAGAGACTCGAAGCTCATTTACTCTCCTTGAGATAGGTTCGAAATACTCAAGAATTCAATCAGCTCTAGGTCTCGTAATCAAAGAATTGAGATCAAGACAACTTGAGTGCTACCCCCTTGCTCGGGGGATATTACTACTCCTGCTCGTCAGTCTGCAGGCGGTGCTTGCCCTCATCCTCGCGGTCATCAGTGATACGGGAGGTATCGGCCTCAGCGGCCGCAGCTTCTTCCTTGTGCTTTGCCAGCTGCTCATCGATGGAGCCCAGCAGCTCCTCATCGCGCTCGACGACGCCCTCTTCAGCGAGGTCGGAATCCTTCTTGAGGTCCTGCTCGGAGGTGGAGGTGTAGACCAAGGTGGAGCCCTCAGCCGCTGCGTCTGCGCCGCCACCGAAGTCCTCAACCCGAGGTGGAACCTCGGAGGGAGCTTCCTTGCGGATCTTGAAGAAGTAGTAAGCGCCGCCGGCAACTGCGGAGACAAGAGTCAGGACAAGAGCGAATGGCCAGAACTTGGAGCCCTTGTCTTCCTTGCGGAAGTTGACCTTCTTTGCCTTATTCAGCTTCTTTGCGCTCTGCTTCTGCGCCTTGTTTGCGGCCTTACGTGCAGCCTTGGATTGCTTCTTTGCCTGCTTCTTGGTCTTCTTCTGCACCTTCTTGGCATCCTTGCGAGCCTCTTCGAAGCGTTCAGATGCCTGCTTGCCAGCTTCCTGGCCGCGCTCCTTGAGCTCGGCGATGGTGCGCTCGAGACGCTCGTGGGCAGCCTGGGTTACAGCACCGGCGTTGCGGCGTGCCTCTGGGAAGAGATCCTTGCTGCGGCTTTCCGCACGTGCGGCGGCGCCTTCAAGGGCGGCATAAGCTTCGAGTTCTTTTTCCTCGCGGTAATCCTTGAAACGGCTCCACAGATTGTTCGCTAGACCGATGGAGGCGGAAATTGCGGTGGGGTTCATCCCAGATGCTCCTTAAATTAGTTTATGGTGCGCTTCACCCCAGCGTAGTGACGGCGCGAGGGCCCCGCCACTATAGCCATTAATCAGCCATTAATCCTTATGTGGATTTCCTAGCGTGTGAGGACGCGATCCGAAAGGATGCGCGCCACGCCAACGTTGCCGGAGTGGGTCAGGTGGTTGAAGAAGTTATGCGGCTCCGCAAACTCGTAGACGCCTCCCATCCAGCGCATGCCGGTCGGCGCACACATATTGTGGTCGATGGTGGCCGAACGTAGGTCAAAGTAGTTCACATGGTTTTCCTGGGCGGCCTGGAACATCGCGTGGTTAACGTTGTCTTCGATGGTGCGTACGCTGCCCAGCGCGGAGAGGTTAGCGCCTAGGCCTGGGTTCTCCTTGATGCGGATTGGGCAAATGGAGCCGTTTGCCGCAGAAAAGGCTGGATAGCCCACCAGGGTGATCTTGGCGTTCGGGGCGGCATCGCGGATGCGGTTTATCTGATTGCGCATCGCGTTCTTATAAGCCGTGCGGTTCGGGTCAACGATGAAGTTCGTGTTGACGACGTCATTGAAACCGAACTGGATCAGCACGTTGCGCGTGCCCGGGTTGAGGGTGTGGGTATCAACCGCGTGGCCTACCTGCTGGACAAAGTCCGAGCGCGGCGTGCTGCCGGCAGCGGTAGCGCCGGAGCAAGCGTAGTTGATGACGCGCTGGCCCGAGGCGCGGCCGAGCTCGCGGCCAACGCTGGATGCGCCCTGCGGGCAGCCCTGTGGGCTCGGAGCGCCTGGGTCGCTGCCGATCTTCATGGCGCTAGACAGCTCGGCAATGGGGGAGCCGATTTGATCGAAGGTGGGGTTGGCAAAAATGGAGTCGCCGAAGAGGACCGTCTCGGATTGCTGAGCTGATGCGGCTGCCGTTCCAAGAGCTGCGGTGGTTACTACTGCAGCGCAGACAGCAGAGAGCTTGGTCAAAATCTTATGTTTTTTCAAGAGAGAGCCTCGATGTCGTTTGCGTTTGGAGCTGGTCGCAACTTGTTTAAGAGAGGTGGTACAGACAAGTCTGCCATTGGGAATTGGCCTTGATTCTACTGCTTTTTTCAGGCCGGTTACCCCCGCCGCCACGCCTTTTGGATAGACAGCTTGGTTCATTTTGGGCGATTTTTATTCGCGCAAATAAGCGTTAACCCCGCAGGCAGAACCGTTTTAAAGATAGTATCTAAATTTTAACCCTCCTTTCTTAATAGACCGCTTGGTACATTCCATCTCAACGAAATCGAAGTGACCAGCGAAGGAGGTGGGCATGACTCCGCGACTCTCGGCCTCTGCGCCTTTAGACCAAATCAATCAATGGACGGCTCGGGTGCGTCAGCGCACCGCGCTTTCCTTCGAAGTGATTCCGCCGCGCAACGACGCCGATGCGAGCAAGATATCTGAACTGCTTGCAGTGTTGCAGAGCTATCACCCTGATTACATCGCAGTAACCAGCTCGCAGCGCTCCGGATGGTTGCGTGGCACGGCCGCGTTCATTGAGCAGATTTCGCGCACTACCTCGATGCGTCCCTTGGCGCATCTTGCTTGCACCGCCGGTAACCCGGGGGAACTTCGCGAGTGGGTCGACGTACTCGTCGATTCTGGCGTCCGCGGATTCCTCGCACTGCGCGGGGATCTTCCGAAAGGCGGCATGCCCGTGGGCTACCTGCAGCATGCAGATGAGCTGATCCGGCTCATTCGGCGTCGGGAAGCAGCGCAAGCGGCACGTTTCGCCGCAGGCAACCTGGCCGTCGGCGTGGCGTGCTATCCCAATGGTCATGCGGAATCAGCCAATGCTGATGAAGACATCGATGTCCTGCTGACCAAACAGCGCCTGGGCGCGAACTTCGCCATAACTCAGCTCTTCTTCGACCCGGAAGACTATGCGCGCTTTTATCAACGCGCTCGGCTCGCCGGCGTGCGCATTCCGCTTATCCCCGGAATCATGCCGATGACCAGCGTGGCCCGCCTTGAGCGAATGGCGGGGCTGTCCGGGCTCGACGTCCCGCCAAAAGTGCGGGCAGCGCTCGCGGCAGCGAAAACCCCAGAAGAAGAACAAGAAATCGGTATGGAGCTCACGGCTGAACTCGCGCGCGGCGTTCTGCGCGCGGGCGCGGAGGGCCTCCATATATATACGCATAACAACCCAGCCATCACCCAAGACCTACTGAGCAGAATCGGAGTAAATCGATGAACGCACCATTTCCTCACACAACCATCGAAGGCTATCCGCGCGTCGGCGCGAACCGCGAGCTAAAGCGCGCACTCGAGGCCTTCTGGGCCGACAAGATCGATGAGGAGACCTTCGAATCGGCCACGCACTCGCTGCGCCTTGATACCTATGCCCGCCTGCACGACCTCGGACTGAGCGAGGATTATGCCATCCCGGCGGACGTGGCCTATTACGATCACGTCCTCGAAACCGCGCTGACGGTGGGCGCAGTCGAGGGCGAAACCCTTGCCGATGAGTTCCGTCTAGCGCGCGGAAATGCACAGGCAGCACCACTGGAGATGACCAAGTGGTTCGACACCAACTATCACTACATCGTCCCAGAAATTGCTGACGAGCAGGAGTTTCAGGCGCGTCCGCAGCGCGTGCTGAAGCTGGTAGAGGAAGCCCGGCAAGCAGGCCACAAGGTGCGCCCAGTGCTGGTGGGTCCTGTGACGCTGCTTGCACTGTCCAAGCCGGCGGAAGGTTCCCACACCCAGCCTCTCGAGCATCTGGGCAAGCTGGTGGATTCCTATATCGAGGTGCTTGGGTACCTGCATGCGGCGGGCGTGGAGTGGATTCAGCTCAACGAGCCTGCGCTGGTGGCTGATCTGCAGGCAGCAGATGACGCTACGCTTGCCGACGCCCTTATTCAGGCCTACGAACGCATCCTCGGCACTGCGAAGCGCCCACAGATCTACCTGACCACGCCTTATGGCGCAGCTCGCAGGGGATTGGACGCGATTGCGAAGCTACGCCCAGAAGCAGTCCAGGTGGACTTGAGCGTGGGAACCCTGGCGCTGGAACCAGATTATTTGGAGCGCGTAGCGCAGTTGCCGGTGCACGTGAGCGCGGGCCTTGTTGATGGCCGCAATGTGTGGGCGGCGAACCTGCGCGATCTGCGTGCCAAGCTGGAGCAGCTTCCGGGCGCCTCGGTTACTACCTCGGTATCTTTGCAGCACGTTCCGCATACCGTCGTTGCCGAAACCACATTGCCAGTTGACGTCGCGACGTGGTTCTCCTTCGCTGATGAAAAGGTACGCGAGGTCGTGGCCCTTTTCGCCGGCCCGCTTGATGCCCCAGAGGCTTATGCCCAGGCCGATCGCGCGGTGCGTACCCGGGCGGAATCGGCGCGCACGCATAACCGGGACGTCGCCAAGCGCACGGCAGGGCTGCCGGAAGGGCAGGTCCAGCGTCAGCCGCTGTTTGCCGAGCGCATCGAGGAGCAGAAGTCCCTGGGCCTGCCGCAGCTTCCGACCACCACGATCGGTTCCTTCCCACAGACCCAGGAGATTCGTGCCGCGCGCGCCGCGCACCGCAAGGGCGAGCTTTCCGACGCCGATTATGAAAAGGCGTTGCGCAAGGAGGTCGCGCAGGTCATCGACCTGCAAGAACGTCTAGGGCTGGACGTACTCGTGCACGGCGAGCCGGAGCGCAATGACATGGTGCAGTACTTCGCGGAGCTGCTCGATGGCTTCGTGGTCACTGAAAATGGCTGGGTGCAGTCTTATGGCTCGCGCTGTACTCGTCCGCCAATCGTTGTCGGTGACATCTCCCGCCCGCAGCCGATGACGGTGGAGTGGGCCAAGTACGCGCAGTCGCTATCTGCAAAGCACGTCAAGGGAATGCTCACCGGTCCAGTAACCATCCTCGCGTGGTCCTTTACCCGCGATGACGTGCATCAATCAGTCTCCGCGGATCAGCTGGGTGTGGCGCTGGCTGACGAGGTGCATGACCTCGAAGACGCCGGCATCAGCATCATCCAGATCGACGAGCCCGCACTGCGGGAGCTGCTGCCGCTGCGTCAAGAAGAACGCCAGGCTTACCTTGATTGGGCAGTGCGTGCTTTCCGTTTGGTTGCCCTCGAGGCGCAACCGACCACTCAGATTCATACGCACCTGTGCTACTCCGAGTTCGGGCAGATCATCGATGCGGTGGCAGGCCTCGATGCCGATGTCACCTCCATCGAGGCGGCGCGCTCACGCATGGAGCTGCTGCAAGACATCGATGAGAAGTTCCACTCGGAGATTGGCCCAGGCATCTATGACATCCACTCGCCGCGCATCCCATCCGTGGCGGAGATGGCCGAGCTCATCCGTGCAGCATTACGCCATGTGCCGGCTGAGCGGCTGTGGATTAACCCAGACTGTGGTCTTAAGACCCGCGGCTACGCCGAGACGGAAGCGGCTTTGCGCAATCTCGTCTTGGCACGCGAGGAAGTGCTGGCCTCCGCGCTAGAACCCCAATTGGTCTAGGCCAGAAATATCGCCCGAGCCGTCGCGACGCAGGTGCACCGCTTGCAGCCCGGCGGCGCGGGCGCCCTCGACGTCGTTAGCCAGCGAGTCACCCACCATCAGCGTTTCTGCGGGAGTAGAACCCACCACCTGGCAGCCAGCCAGGTAGGCGGTGGCCTGCGGTTTAGGGATTCCCAGATCCACCGTGGCGATGAGACGCACCTCTGGCAGATCTAACTTGCCGGCCCGCAGCTTTGCCTCCTGCATCTCGCGGGCGCCGTTGGTGAGGACGCCAACGCGAAGACCTGCTTGCAGGGCTCGCTGCAGGGCGGGCAGGGCGTCGGCAAAAGCGCGCCAATTGCGCTGGTATGCGGCAAGATAACCCGAATAGGCCTGCAATGCGTCGTGCTCCGAAAGGTCTTTTTCTAGAAACTCGCGGCAACGGGCGATGCGCTGGCCATGATGGGTGACCTCGCCGCGCTCATAGGCGGCGAACCACTTGCGCTCGATGGCGGCAAAGCGTTCATGTTGGCCAGTGGGAAGCCCTAGCTCGCGGCACCATTCGTCGAGACCCTCGCGCATAGCCGAGGTATGGTCCATCAAAGTGTCATCGAGGTCGAAGAGCACAGCGCGAATCATAGGCTCAAGCATAGTGATCGCTTAGGGCGTTATGTCATTTGCGGCGCGCGAGCAAGAAATTCCATACAATAGTCGGCATGACTCAGAAGACCGCAACTGCAACGATGCACACCAATCACGGTGATATCGTTATCGACCTGTTCGGTAACCATGCACCGGTAACCGTGGAGAACTTCATCGGCCTGGCAAAGGGCGAGAAGGACTACTCCACCCAGAACGCAAAGGGTGAGCAGTCCGGACCGTTCTACGATGGCGCAATTTTCCACCGCATCATTGATAACTTCATGATTCAGGGTGGCGACCCAACCGGCACCGGCCGTGGCGGCCCTGGCTACCAGTTCCAGGATGAGTTCCACCCAGAGCTGCAGTTCGACCGTCCATTCCTGCTGGCTATGGCAAATGCTGGCCCAGGCACCAACGGCTCCCAGTTCTTCATCACTGTGGCTGCGACCCCGCACCTGAACAACCACCACACCATCTTTGGTGAGGTCACCGACCCGGCATCCCAGGAAGTCGTGTCCAAGATCGCCAAGGTTGATACGGACCGCATGGACCGCCCACGTGAGGACGTCATCATCGAGTCCATCGAGATCGCCTAAGAGCTCTTAACAACTGAGCCCACCACCACTTATTAAAAGTGGCGGTGGGCTCATTGAAGTTTTTGGGGAAAATATGGAAAAGACATTGCGCAACTACCTAAAACAAGCGCCGGTCACCGCCGGGGTCATCGCCCTGTGCACGCTGGTTTGGACAGTTACCGCCATCCAGTCGCATTCGCTTACTGCGTCCTACTACGGCTCTTCGCTGGCCTATGACTGGACGTTGTGGGGCCCGGACTTTGAGGCTGCGCCGTTGACGGCGCTAAGCGCCGGGTTCATGCATATCGATCTCGGGCATCTCGCTGTCAATATGTTCCTTCTGCTGCTTGTAGGCCGCGAAATCGAACAGGCCCTAGGCGGGGCGTTGTATGCCTGTGTATATCTGCTCTCTTTGCTGGGCGCCTCAGCGGCCGTGCTGGGGATGGATTATCAAACACCGACGGTGGGGGCCTCGGGAGCTATCTATGCACTGCTGGCATTGCTGGTAGGGCTCTACAACTCTCGCGGTATGGATCTGCGGGCACCCATTGTTCTTGTAGTGGCCAACGTGGCTTATACGTTTTTGATGTCCGGTGTATCCCTATGGGGTCATTTGGGTGGTTTGTTCACAGGCGTGATTCTCGCATTTTTTGTTTTTAACAGCCGTCGGGGAGTGCGATGGACCGGAGTTTTCACGGTTTTCTTGGCTTTAAGTTTCTTTTTAGGCCTTCAAGCTGGGTTTTGGGGATAACTCCGGCGAGTTATTCACCAAAACGCTTGTGCGAAAGAATTCCACAGTAGTTATCCACAATGTGGATAACTACATTTTTGTAATTTCTCGAACGCATGGCCGGAGTTTTGCCTGATCACGCAGGCAAGAAGACTTACATCCTTGCAATTTAACCCCTGTGGAAGTGGGTGAAAACAGTTATCCACAGGCTGTGGAAGAAACCTGGGGAATTTGATTTTCACAGAGTTATCCCCAGCCTGTGGATAACTTTCTTCCCATCTTGTTGGCAACTCGGGAAGGGGGCAGAAGCGGGTGTGTACGAAAGGACAATTTTGGCTGCGCGCGGAGTCAAAAATAGCTGGGAAAATTCTGGAAAATGCAAGCTCAAGTGGCAATTATCCGAAAGTATCTGAGGTATTGAAGGATGCGATGGTGGCCTACTAGCGTCATGTGAGTAGTTCACAGCGCGTGGAGGGAGAGACCGCGCCGCTGTGAACCTCAAACTTCAAAAAATAGTGAATAAAAGGAAACGTAGTGATGCGCATTCCCCGCCTCCGTCTCAGCTACTACGTAGCAGCCGCCGCACTGTCTGCGGCAAGCCTCGTTGCCCCCGCTGCGGCGCACGCAGAGATCCCCGCCATGCCACAGGGCTATCCGATTGAGAATCTCTACCAGGAGTGCAGCCCAGCAGAAGCTAATGCAGCGGGCTATCCAGATTGGCACTTTGGTGAAACTGGCCGCCGTTACCTTTCGGATGGCACCATCCAGTTCACCAACACCACCAAGCAGACGGTTCCGTACACCGCCACCGTCGAATCCGGTACTAATCACGAGATCGAAGCAAACTCTGCCGCCAAGTGGCCTTCCAACTGGAACACCACCGCAAAGGCAGACATCGGTCTGACTCTGTCCAACGGCTGGATAGAGGGGGAAACCATCGGGCCGATCAAGCTTGCGCCTGGCGATTCCTTCCGCGTGGAATACGGCACCGTGGAAAAAGACTTCATTTCCATGTTCGTGGACTGCAAGGATGGCATCTATACCAATATCTCGGGTGCAAATGTCATCCGTGGTACCGCACCGGCCGAGCGTTATGCCTGGGCAACCGTAATCCACGCCGACGGCACCGTTGATGACCAAGCGCTTGAGATTCCTTCCCGCGCGCCGGGTGCGAACAGCAAGGTTGTTGACGGTGGCTACAATGCCGTCTCCGGCCCAAGCCTGGAGAAGATTGCCGATGAAAAGCAGGACCATGTGGTCAACCCTGCGACCGACCTGCAGCGCGAGAATTGGCCGAGCGAAGGCGAAGAGTGCACCGCTGGTGATATGCAGTGGTACCCGAACACCATTGAGGGCGTAGCTCCTACTTTCCGAAAGCCGGGCTTTTCCCAGGACTTCATGAACTGGACTGAGGCTGACTACACCTATCGTGGCGTCACCGACCACCTGGTGGGCGCGCAGTACAACGGCCAGATGAACTGGCTGGGCAATAAAGGCCGCCTGCCGGAGGGCTGGCTCGGCTCCATCGGTGCTGTACAGCGTGCCTACATGCCGGTGGGTACCGCGTTGGCGCCACTCGACCTTAAGCCAGGTGAGCGCGCACGCATCGAATACGGCACCACCATGATGCGCGTGAACTACAGCGAGCTGCACTGCGGCCGCGACGGTAAGTACAGCCTCGTCCACGACTTCAAGCAGGCCTCCGCGCCGGCAGGTTTCTGGGCAGAAGCCACCGTCACTGGCAAGGATGGCTCGACCCGCAAGGTTGACGTCACCCCAGATGAGTGGCGTGACCTACCAGTTGCGACCCAGACCGCTTATTAACACCACGACACCGCCTACCAACCTCACTTTCTTTCTCACTAAATAGGAGTAACACCATGCGCTTTAACCGCACTCTCGCACTGGCAGCATCCGCAATTGCTGCAACTTCCATCGCCGCTGCACCGGCAATGGCACTGCCTGCCGTCAACCACGGCGCTGCTAACCCGACCACCATCGGTGAAAAGTGCGTCAACCCAGGCGATACCGGCCAGACCGTTGAGATTGTCCGCACCTACTTTGATGGTTCCGCAGGCACCTGGACCGTCTCCAACTACAACGCGGAGCCACTGCCGCTGACCCGCGCCATCAAGGAGACCAAGACCAAGACCTGGAACGTTTCCGTAGGCGTTGACTTCGACATCCTGAAGCTGGTCAACATCAAGTTCAACGCTGGCTACACCGATTCCCAGACCTACGAGGTAGGCGAGACCGTCGGTCCGTACAACGTTGCACCTGGCAAGACCGCCGTCATGCGCGCGGGCTGGGTTGTCTCCGACTTTGAAGGTGAGAAGACCGTGTGCGGCCAGGACGGAACCTGGCAGGGCACCGGCGAGACCTTCACCGCGTCTCTGCCAGCAGAGCGCCACGTTGAGGTCTCCACTCGCGACAACATGAAGTTCAACTAAGGGAGGCAACTGTGCGCAAGTTTGCACGCATCGCCGCAGCATTGCTGGTGGCAGTAAGCACGGCCACTCCGGCTGCGCAGGCTGTCGACGGCGCGGCTTCCTACCGCCTGCCGCAGCGCTGGAACGATGACTACAAGCCGGGCACGCACTGTGCAACACCGGGCGCACAGGGCACCTATGTCACGGCGGAGCGCATGTGGTTTAAGCAGACTGACGCTGCCAGCGTGGCTAATCGCAACGACTACACTGTTCCAGTTAGCCACACCGTGACTGATAAGCGTACGCAGACCACTGAGGTCAGCGTTTCGGTGAAGCCAATCGGTGACATTGAAAAGTACATGTCGAACACGTTTGGCTTTAACTTCGTCCACCAGATCCATTGGAGCCTCGGTCAAAAGATTGGCCCCTACGATTTGGAAGCCAATCAGCAAGGCAAGCTCGTGTGGGGCTTTATGATGCTCGACGCGGATTCGCAGGATGTACGTTGTTCTGAGGATCAGCAGTGGGTAGAAAAGGGTGCGCCGTACTTTGTCAGCGCACCGTACTCGCGCTATTCGGAGCTACGCATTGACGACGCCCCGGTGTATTAAGCCGTGTTCTAGCCTCAGTGCCTAGCTACCTGCCCCGCCTAAAATCTTGGTTACAAGATTTAGGCGGGTGCTTGCGTTAAAGGTGATGATGAGGCTGGAGACGTGCTTTTTCACCGAAGATTCTGAGATCTCCAGCGCTGCTGCGATCTCGGAATTCGAATTGCCCTGTAGCAGCAGTTTGAGCACATTGATCTCGTTGGTGCTGAGGTGATGCGTCTCGATGGCGGTGGCGACCGGATCCTTACGGGGCGCATCCCCGATGTATCCCACCAGGCGGTGCATCGCTACGGGTGCAACGACGGTGCCGCCGTGGATGGCCTCCCGGACAGCATCGATGATGGATTGCGGTCGCTGATTTTTCAGAATGTAACCAGCGCCGCCCTCTTGCAGAATCTTGAGCATGGTGTCATCGGAGTCAAAGGATGTCACCGCCAAGAAAACTGGCGGGTAGGGCCTTTCCTTGATTTTGCGCAGCAAAGTGATGCCGTCCATCGTGGGCATATGAATATCTGCCAAGACGATGTCGGCATCAACGTTGTCCAGCATCGAGAGGCATTCTGCGCCATTAGCTGCCTCAGCTACCACCTCGATGTCATCGGTGGTTTCGAAATAAAGCCGCAGTGACGAGCGGACCAGCGGGTCATCATCAACGAGAAAGACTCTTATGGACATCGAGGCTTAGTGGCGGTATTTTGCGCACCACCAGCGCTGCGGGCTGGTGGAGCAACGCAAAGCGTTTGCAAAGTCTTCCGCCTGAGAGGTGTAGTAGGTAAATCCGCCGGTGTAGGCGGTCTCAGTCTGAGTAGCAGACTCAGCGGCACTGGAAGAACCGAAGGAAGAAGCAGCGCTAGCAAATGGGGTGCTGGTAAGGCACAGTACGGCGCCGGCAGCGGCTGCAGCAGAACGAAAACGCATGTGGATACTCCTATTGGGGAGAGAAATAAAGACGATAGGCCTTAGCCTACTACAAGGTAAGTTTATCTGCGCACCATGTTGGAAATTGGGATATAAAGCGCACTTACCCACTTACCATTGTGGGGGCCGCTGCTGAAAGTGCCGTTTGCTGCAGCAACTCTTTTTTCGATTTCTGAAAGACCCAGTCTAGTCGTCATATGTTGATCTGCCTGGGCTTCAGCGATGAGTGAATGGACTTCTATATCGAGACCGCGGTAATTGCGTCGTAGTCGGATGGTGATTTCGGAACCTGCTTCGGCATATTTGATCAAGTTGGCGCTAAGTTCTGAAAAGACCAAATGCAGATCGTTGGGCAAAGCCATGGAACGCGCCAATTTCCCGAGCTTTCCTTTCACAGTGCATTCGAAACCATGGCTTCTCAGGAAGCTCTGCATCTCTTCCAGTTCTTCTGCGATGGTCGAGCGTGCTTTCTTTAACGTTGGAAGGTCCTCGTTTTTCATAAGGCGCAGCAGATCGCGGACCTCACCCATTGCCTTGCGTGCGTCATCCGCGATGGCTGTGGAGTTCTCAGCCACCTTCGGGTTGGTTTCTAGAAGGCCGAGTGTTTCTGAGCGCATGACCACCGAGGTTAACGTCGTTGCCACGGAATCATGCAGCGTGGTCATCAGCGCGTGTCGGTATTCCTGGTTCCTCTGCTCAGCGGCGAGCCTGCGTTGGCGCGCCTTTTTTAGCCAAACGCCGAAAATGATACCCAGCAAATTGATCGCGGACACCAGAACAAAGCTAAAGAGGTCGAGCGAGGTGCAGATGCCCTGTGCAGGATCGATAATGGAAAGAAGTACCAGCACCAGTCCTGGGATAACGGCGTGAGTCCATGGACGTCGGTAGGAAATTAGCCCAACGATGACTGCGCTCCATGCGACCAATAAGAACGAGCGCCATTCAGTATGCCATGTGCAAATACCAAAAAGCGCGCTATAAGCCGCAGCCGCCCACAGCGGGTGGTTCATACCGAGCGGGGTAAGTGCCACACCAAGGACGGCGAGCAACAGCGCACCGGGGGAGAGGAATAGTGGATCGATGGCCACGGTCAGCATCACGGCGATGATGAAGCCGACGCCGGCGAAGCTATAGAACCTCGTAGAGCTCATGGCAGGGTGATGAAGTTTAGCGCCAGCCCATCGTCATGAGCAGGCCGATGATGGCTAGGCCGAAACCGATGCCGTAATTCCATGGGCCCAGTTCCTGCATGAATGGGATGGACTCGCCGGCCAAGTAGTTGACCACGAGCCACAGCAGGCCGATGATCATCAGGCCTAGCATGATGGCGATGTACCACTTTGGCGTGCCCTCGGAATTGATCTTGACCGGAGTGCGGTTGGCCGCAGAGCTAGAGGACTGCGGAACGCCCGAGCTCTGGGTGATCTTTGACTTTGGCATTGCTAAACCTTCAACTTTTCTTTAGGCATTCTTTTTAACGGTTACTTTAGCAGGCGAAATTCGCTTGCTACTAGCGCGGGAGCAGCTCCGTGGTGGTGAACTCCCAGACGCGGAGCTCCACGGACGCGTTCTTGCGAATAGTATCGCCCGCATTCACAGAAGCCCAGCCCACGCGGCCGTTATCCACCAGCGCACCGGTAGGAACAACGGGGCCGGTGCGCACGCTACCCTGCCAGCCGGCAGAGCGCAGTGCGGACTCAGCCTCAGAAGGCGTCTTGTGCAACAGGTTCGGTGCCGTGATGAGCATGCCATTGGAGACCTCAATCGTGACGGTCTCACCCTTGGCCAGCTTGCCGCCCTGGCTGCTGACGGATAGAACGCGGTCTGCCGGTTCCTGGGAGTCCACGACGTTGACGTTGACCTCAAAGCCCACCGACTCCAGCATGCTGACAGCGCGGTCTTGTGGCATACCGGTTACGTCAGGGACCTTCGCCTCCTCCTTGCCCTTAGACACGGTGACCTTGACCTTTGAGCCCTTAGACAGCTGCGAGCCGCCGGCGGGATTCTGAGAAATGATCTGGCCGGCAGGAGCATCGTCGTTTTTCTCTTCGACCTGCTCGTTGAGGGAAAGCCCGGCGTCGCTAAGCGCCTTGCCCGCCTCTTCCAAGGTCATACCGGAGAGATCCGGCACATCGGTGATCTCGTCACCGGAGGAAACAGTCAACGTAATCGAGGAACCCTTCTGCAGCTCCGAACCCGGCGCAGGGTTCACGCGGATTGCCTGGCCACGCTTAATATCCGGGTTAGCTTCTTCGTTGACGGTAACCAGCAGGCCCATCTTCTCGAGTTCGGCGACGACCTCGTTGCGTGGGCGCTTTTCTACCTCGGGAACAACGACCATATTGGCGCGGGCGGTCGCCTCCTCTTGCTGCTGAGCAGCACGATCTTCCTCGCGCGAGGCATTCCAGAAGTCCCAAGCAAAGTAGCCCATGATGGCAACCAACAGGCCCGCCAAGAAAAGCGCGAGCCACTTCAAGCCATTGCCGCCCTCTTCTTCCTCTTCCGGGCGAGTGGATTGCACAGGAGCGCGATGTGCACCCACAACGGGAGAGACCATCGAAGTCGCTTGCTCTTCCTCGCTAACGTGGCCGCGCGCAGCTTCAGTGAGCTGGCCATTGGCCATGCGCTGCAGGTCTTCGCTCATCTCCCAGGCGGATTGGTACCGATCCGCCGGGTGCTTGGCCATGGCAGTCAGAATGACCGCATCGATGTTGAGGCGCTGGGTATTAGTCAGGTGCGTCGTGTCGATGTACTGCGAAGGCGGAATCGGCTCTTCTTGAACGTGCTGGTACGCCACCGCGAACGGGGTCTCGCCCTCGAAAGGCGTGCGGCCGGTGACTGCCTCGTACATCACGCAGCCCAATGCGTAGACATCGGAGCGTGCATCCGCTGGGTTGCCACGGGCCTGCTCGGGAGACAGGTACTGAGCGGTGCCGATGACCGCAGAGGTTTGTGTCATGGCGGAGGTGGAATCATCGAGCGCACGCGCGATGCCGAAGTCCATCACCTTCACTTGGCCGGTGTTGGTGAGCATGATGTTGGCGGGCTTGATGTCGCGGTGGATGATGCCGGCTTCGTGGGAAGCCTGCAGTGCATTTGCCACGGGTGCCAGTAGCTGCGCTGCCTCCTGAGCTGGAAGTGGGCCGTCTTCACGAACGATATCGCGCAGGGTACGGCCGTTGACCAGCTCCATCACGATGTAGGGGATCGCCATGCCATCGACGGTCTTTTCACCGGTATCGAAAACAGAGACGATGTTGGGATGGTTCAGTTTGCCGGAGTTTTGAGCCTCGCGGCGGAAGCGCTCGCGGAAATTAATGTCACGCGCCATTTCGGGGCGCAGCATCTTGACAGCAACCGCGCGCCCCAGAACCTTGTCTTCGGCGTCATAAACCTCAGACATGCCGCCGGATCCGATGACCTGGCGAAGGTGGTAGCGGTCATTGACCATGTTCTAGGCACCATCCTGGGGTAGTAGATTTTCTAGGGGGTTATCAGGCAGCGAGTCTACTGCGGTTGGAGACGTTGGCGTTTCATTGACTTCGGTCTCCTGCGGGACAGTAGTAGGGATTTCCTGCTGCGTGGGGGTATGAACCGGCCGGGTCGGGGTGTTTTTCTCCTGCGTAGGTGTCTCCTCCTCAACCGAGTGCGTGGTGGTGACAGTGACCTGCTCAGGGGTATCTTCCGTGGTTTCTTCGGGGGTAACGACCTCGGTTGTTACGGGATCGCGGTACTCCGTAACCACGATGGATTCCGGCGGAGTGGTGGGCTCCGTGGACTCGCCTGCGCCTTTGAAGAAGTTTGCCGCGAAGAATCCCAATGCCGCCAAGGCGGCCAATGCGGCAGCAATAAGAAGGCCTACACCAAATCCAGAGCTCTTCTTTTTCTCCTTTGGCACGGGGTGTGGGGTGTCCTTGACTGGGGCGCGCTCCGGGGTGGCGGTTTTGGGGTTGGCCACGCTGGCGAGCATCTCCGTGGACGCGGAAGGGGAAGGCTCGGCCGCCATTGGTGCTAATGCCCCCGACTTAGGCTGTGGCGGGCGCTGGCCGTTGCGCACTGCAGCGACGGCGTTGGTGAACTCGTTGCCGTCCGCAAAACGGGTGGTGGGATCCTTGCGCAGAGAAATCCCGATGAGCTCACGAGCAGGGGCGCTAATCGACGTCGAGAGTGGCTCCGGCGCCTGGCTGATGTGCGCGAGCGCGACGGACACCGAGGAATCGCCGCTAAACGGGCGCTTGCCGGCGAGCATCTCGTAGCCCACGACGCCCAAGGAATAGACATCGGAAGCCGGCGTGACATCGAGACCCTGTGCCTGCTCTGGGGAGACATACTGCGCAGTGCCGACCACCATGCCGGTGCGCGTGAGTGGAACCGCAGCTGCTGCCTTGGCGATGCCAAAGTCGGTGATCTTGACCCGCCCGTTCTGGGTGATCATGAGGTTGCCGGGCTTGATATCGCGGTGCACCAAACCCATGCGGTGGATCACGGCGAGGCCATGCGCTGCCTGCTCCATGACATCGAGCGCGAGGGTCTCCGGCAGGGCGCCCTCGCGGGCTAGAAGATCGGCGAGGGACTCGCCGCGGACGTACTCGAGCGCCATGAAGCAGAAGGTACGGCCGTTGTCCTCGAGCTCGCGGTAGTCATAGGTGGCCACCACGTTTTCAGAGGTAATCGACTCTGCCGACTGAGCCTCGTTGCGGAAACGGCTGAGGAACTCGGTGTTGTCGGAAAACTCAGGGCGCAGTACCTTGATTGCTACCTCGCGGTCACCGCGGACGTCGTCAGCCAGCCACACCGTGGACATGCCGCCGTGGCCGATGATCCACTGCAGCTGGTAGTCATCGCCGATGAGGGCTTGGAGATGCTCTTTATTATCTGAGTTGCTCACTTTTACTGTCTTCCATATGCGCGCAGGATGGCGCGTCCGATAGGGGCAGAAACCTGGCCGCCGGTGGCAGACTCGCCGAGATTGCCACCGTCTTTGACCACGACGGCGACGGCAATGTCGCGGTCCGGATCGAACGCGACGTACCACACGTGTGGAGCCAGGCCATCGCCGTGCTCTGCGGTGCCGGTCTTGGAAGCAAAGGAGTTGCCATCGTAGCCGAAGGTCGAGTGCTCCGAGCCGTACATCAATTCCTTGATCGTGTTCGCAACATCCTCCGTTACCGCTTGCTCGGCTTGGCGGGGTTTGGTCGCGCGGATCTCATTCATCTGCGCATCAGTGATGCGGTTGATGAGGTAAGGCTCCATGCGC
Source organism: Corynebacterium sp. HMSC076D02 (assembly GCF_001813815.1). Taxonomy (NCBI): domain Bacteria; kingdom Bacillati; phylum Actinomycetota; class Actinomycetes; order Mycobacteriales; family Corynebacteriaceae; genus Corynebacterium; species Corynebacterium sp. HMSC076D02. The sequence continues at coordinate 8,207 of NZ_KV814047.1, read as the reverse complement.
TTGCCTTTGTTGGCTACAGTGCCGGCCATAATGGCCGCCTGCAGTGCAGACATGGTCACGTCTCGCTGACCGATGGCGGACTGGGCAACCTGCGCGCCGTCGGCAAGCTCGCCCAAATTACCGGCGGCACTGTTAACTCCGAGATCATATTTTTCGCCGACGCCGAAAGCCTCCGCGTACTTGCGCAGCTCATCAGCGCCGATGGACTCGGACATCTCCACGAAGGCGGTGTTGCAGGAAAGGGCGAAGGCAGTCTGCAAGGTAACGGACTGGGAGCCGCCACACATCTGGTTGCCGTAGTTAGTCAGCTCCGTCACGGAGTCCGGCAGCACGATGGAATTAGCACCCGTCAGCGAGGAGCCGGGGTTGAAACCATTGTTGAGGCCGGCGGCCGTGGTGATGATCTTGAAGATGGAACCAGGAGGCAGGGTTTCCTGCGTGGCGTGGTTGAGCAGCGGGGTGCCCTCTTGCTCCTGCAGCGCGCTCCAGGTCTCGTCGGCGTTTTCACCGAGGAGATCATTGGTGTTGTAGCTCGGCGAGGAAGCCATGGCCAGGATCTTGCCGGAGGAAGGCTGGATGGCCACCGCCGCGCCGTTGTAACCCGGGCCAACCAGCTGATCATAGGCGGCCTGCTGCAGCGCAGGATCGATGGTGACCTCGACGTTGGCACCTACCTTTTCCTTGCCGGAAACGGTGTCGAGCCAGTTCTGGGTGAAGAGGGAATCGTCGGTGCCGTTGAGGATTTCATTCTGGGAAGCCTCCAACTGGGAAGCACCGAACTGGGTGGAAAGGTAGCCGGTGATGTTGGAAAAGGCCGGCGAGTCGGTGGGGTAGGAACGCGAGTACTTGCCCTCGGAATCCTCGGTGGACTTAGCCAGCACCGTATCGCCGGCGAAGATCTGGCCACGCGGGGTGGTCTGCATGGCGTAGAAACCGCGCATGTTCTTCGGGTTATGTGCGTACTTGTCCTCTGAAAATGCCTGCACCACGGTGAGGTTTACGAGCAACACTGCGGTCAAGAGGATGGCAAAGAGAGAGACGAGGCGGATCGACTTATTCATCGGGTTGCCTCCTGTACGGCGGGGAACATGGAAGTATCGGTAGGCGCATTGCTGCTGGTCTCACGCGCTGGGCGACGAGCCGCGTTAGAGATGCGCAGCAGGATTGCCAGAAGCATGTAGTTAGCCATCAGCGAGGAACCGCCAGCCGACATAAATGGGGTGGTCAGGCCGGTCATCGGCAGCATGGCGGAAATACCGCCAGTGACCACGAAGACCTGGACTGCCAGGGTCAGCGACAAACCGGATGCAACCAGCTTGCCGTAGGAATCACGGGACTTCAGCGCGGTATTGAAACCGCGAGAAGCCAGCATGCCAAACATGACCAGCACGGCGGCTAGGCCAATGAGGCCGAACTCCTCACCGATGCCGGCGAGGATGAAGTCGGAGTGCGCCACTGGGACGATCTCTGGGTGGCCTTGGCCCAAGCCCGTTCCGGAGATGCCGCCGGAGGACATGCCGAACAGTGCCTGGGAAAGCTGGTAACCGCCGCTGTCGTAGTTGCCCAGCGGGTCCAGGAAGTTGGAAAAGCGCGTTTGGATCTTCGAAGAGATCTGGTAGATGCCAAAACCACCAACGCCTACCAAGAGCAAGCCAATGAGCAGCCAGCTGACACGGCCAGTTGCCATAAACAGCATGCCGAGGACGGTGCTGAACAGCAGTAGCGCCGGGCCGAAGTCATTGGAGATGCCCATGATCACGATGGCGATTCCCCAAATCACCAGAATCGGCGCGAGGTCACGCAGACGCGGCAGGGAAAGACCCAAGAAGCGGTAACCGGCAACGGTGAACAGTGAGCGCTTTTGGGTAAGCAACATGGCGAAGAACAAGATGAGCATGATCTTCGAGAACTCGCCAGGCTGGATAGAAAATGGACCCAGCCACAGCCAAATACGCGCCTCGACTCCCGGCGGCTGCGGCCACACCAGCGGCAGCGCCAGCAGGATGAGGCCGGCTGCGCCCAGGATGTAGGAGTAGCGGGTCAGGGAGCGGTGATCCCGCAATACAACCAGCACCAGCACGAAGAGGATAAGGCCGACGATCGTCCACATCACTTGCCGCCGGGCCAGGCCGCCGTCATTGACAAGGTCGAGGCGCGCCAGCATGACCAGTCCGGTGCCGTTGAGCAGAGACACAATCGGCAGCATGAGCTGATCCGAATGCGGTGCCAAGAAGCACAGCACCAAGTGGGCGACGGTAAAGACGCCGATGAATCCACCGATGAGGTAGAGGACATCCATGGTCAAAATATTGCCCTGGGAAAGTTCCAGGCTGACGGTGGTGGTGGCAAAGACCACGGCCGCCAGAATCAGCAGCCCGAGCTCAGTGCCGCGGGAAAAGATCTTCTTCACTTAGCTCACCTCCCGGCACGTGATTCCTGGTTTAGCGGTTTTCTTCTCTAGCTTCTCGTCCGTCTTCTTGCTCGGCGTGCTGATGCACGGCTTGAGTGCCTTGGAGGACAGGCTCGAAAGCTGGGTTTGTACCTCGGCATAGGAACCCGAAGGCAGGTTATCTACGGCCGCGCGCTCGGAATCTGGCAGGTCAGTGACCTTGAACGGGGCGAAATCCCCCTCACACGGAGTGGACCCGAGACGCAGCGTATTTGCTTTATCGACGCAGGCATTTTGGTACTTGTGGTGCAAAGAACGCCCAAAGACTGAGAAATCTACGCCTTGCTCGATGCTGAGTGCCCCTTCTTCGTCGGTGGCGACGTAGAAGTTGTTAGAAATCTCGTTCTTGGTCCAGAATCCGCCGCCGATGACGAGCGCGAGCACCACTACGAGGGCGCCGATTGCCTTCCAACCAACTTTCTTTTTTGGACTGTGAGGTTCCTCGGTGTCGTCTTCCTCTTCTTGGGGCGCAGGCGACGCCTCCCGTGGCCTTGTTAGCGCAGCCGCACGGCTGGCGGAGGAATCCGGGTGCGTCGGCTCAGGCACGACGCCTGCGATGGCGCCGACCTTGACCGGCGAGCTATCGCCCTTGCCCTCGACTACCTCGGCCAAGACGATGGTGACGTTGTCTGGGCCACCAGAACGCAGGGCGAGATCGCGGAGGGTAACCGCGGCGTCGTCAAGCGTGCCTTGCGAAAGTGCCAGTTCGATGGTGGCTGCCGTAACCGGATCCGAAAGACCATCGGAGCACAGCAGCAGGCGGTCTCCGACCTTGGCATCCAACATAAACAAGGTGGGATCCACCGGGCGACCAGTGTAGGCCTTGAGAATCAGCGACTTCTGCGGATGGGAGGAAACGTCCTCGGGGTCGAGGCGACCCTCATCCACCAGAGACTGCACATACGTGTCATCGCGCGTTACCTGGGTCAGCTTGCCGTCGCGCAGGCGATAGCCGCGGGAGTCACCCACGTGGCACACGCCGAACTCGGTGCCGTTGAACATCATCGCGGTAAGCGTGGTGCCCATGCCCTCGGTCTCTGGATGCTGCTCGACGTGTGCGGAAATGGACGCGTTTGCATCCTCTGCCGCGGCGCCCAGCAGCGCGAGCATGTCATTGTCTTCGGGGTCTTGGTCGAGGTGCTCCAAGTGCTCAACCATGAGCTGGGAGGCCACCTCGCCGGCGGCGTGGCCGCCCATTCCGTCTGCCAATAACAAAAGATGGGGACCAGCGTGGGCGCTGTCCTCGTTGTTTTGGCGTACTAGACCGCGATCTGTGATCGCGGTGAATTTAAGGCTTAAAGTCATGCCATCAACCTCACGGTCGTGCGGCCAAGTTTGATGTCGGTGCCAACGCCAACTCGCTCCGGCTGATCGATGCGAACGCCACCCACGAAGGTGCCGTTGCGGGATTCCAGATCTTCCACAAACCACTCGCTGCCGCGGCGGAACAGGCGCGCGTGATGACCGGAAGAAAAGTCATCGCCGGTGACAAAGTCACAGTCCTGCGCACGGCCCATGGTGCACTCTTCGAGCGTGCCGAGCTGCATGTGGGAGCCACGCAGGGGCCCGTCCACGATGTTGATCTGCTTGGGCGTTTCGCGACGCCGCGGAGTGGCCTTCGCCTGCGCCGAAGGCTGGTAGACGCCGGCAGCCTTATTGGCGTCCCGGCGCATTGCGTTCAAGGCCACCAAGATGAAAAGCCACAACAGTGCCAGAAGGCCGATGCGAAGAGCTAGCAAAACGACTGAATCCATGGTGACCTCCTTACTTTCTCGGCGGGGTTTAGTAGTTGTGGTTGTTCTTGGTGCCGGTGATACGGACCTCGATGTGGGAGTGTCCCATGGTGATGACGTCTCCGTCGGCCAGCAGCCAGTTTTCAATTGGCGTCTCGTTGACGGTGGTGCCGTTGGTGGACTGCAAATCTACCAAGACGGCATCCTGTCCGTTCCACGTAATCTCCGCGTGCTGGCGGGAAACGCCAGTGTCGGGCAGGCGAAGGTCGGCGTCGTTGCTGCGGCCGATGATGTTGGAACCTTCCCGCACGTGGTACACGCGGGAGGAACCATCCTGCAGCATCAAGTTCACTGCGGGGCCCTGCGAGTGTGGCTGCTCTGAATTTTGATCCGGTGCCATAAAGGTGGTGGTTGCTGCCTCGTCTGCATTAAACGGGTTACTCATGTGGTCCTCCTGACCATCGTCTTCGTGGAAGATTG
>NZ_KV814047.1:0-3445 GCF_001813815.1 Corynebacterium sp. HMSC076D02 | reverse complement strand
TCGTGATCAATAAACGAAGACACTCGAAGCTGTCCTGTACGTAATCCTGATTCCTCCGCGATGCGTACGATGACCGGGCCGGCGAATGACCAGCCGTGGTTTCTAACAAAGCGGGTGAGTTGGTCGGCGAAATCTGCGGGCAGATCTGGGTCACGGGAGAGGTTTTCCAAGTCCTTGGAAGATACGCCTACTGTCATGACGTTGGGGCTGTAGAGGTTCTCGTCATCACCGCGTGCGAGATTGTCCTGCGCCTCCTGTTTGAGGAGCTCTTCAATCTCCGCGGGAACGACCTTGCCTCCGAAGACAAAGGCCATGCCATTGTCCAAGCCTCGTTGCATGGCGGAATCCAGCTTCGCGAGCTTTTCAAAAATTGCCACGTGCTGTCCTCCTTTTCTATGACAGGCTAATTATAGGGTGCCTACCCCTTCTAAACGTAGCCGCGCCGCCTAAAGTTCCGATGCTTTTAGGGGGCTTTTCCCCAGAAAACTTCGTGTTTGCCTGCGGATTTGTAGATTCTTAGCTCCTGCGTGCTAATGTTAATTGGTCGCCAAGACATTTAGGTACCCAGCCCGGGTGGCGGAATTGGCAGACGCGCTGGCTTCAGGTGCCAGTGTCCTTATAGGACGTGCGGGTTCAAGTCCCGCCCCGGGCACGCTGAGCAGTTGTACAAACTGTGACACCGGAGGTAACAAACTCGAAAGGGTTCGTGACCTCCGGCTTCTTTCGTTTTCCGCTCCTTAAGGGTCGAGGATTGAACGTGTGGGGGTTTAGGGTGCCAATCCCGTGTGTGCGTTGAGTTTGTGCGAACATTTAAGGGCTAAGTAGCAAAATGTGTGTCCGCTACGGCGAGTCGTAAGGCAGGGAATTCAAGCCTTTGGGCACCACTGGTATTGAGACACCGCACTTGCAAGAGCGTCACTGCGGCCGTCGGTCGGTGGCTCCATACGCGATGCAAACTGACTCCTGGTGCGGTTTATCTGCCGCGTTGCAGGGCGTCGTCTACTTGTGCAGGGCCAGAGAAAGCTGTTCTGAGGCATCTGGCAAGCAGATACCACCGGCTACCACAGACTTGCATTGAAGTCGGTATTTCGCTTCCCAATCTGGTTTATTTCGTCTTCAGCGAAAGAATCCTACGGTTTTCATATCCTGGCCAGCACTAATCCCAAGAATCAGACACACTTTCTGCTACTTTGAGCACTTTTAATCTGGCCGCATTTCGCGGTGAGAAGAATGCTGCATCTTTGGCAAACGAACGCAGTAGGTGTGAGGTGGTTTCGCTGAGCTCAATTGATGCAACGACAGCGATTAGGACTAGAAAGGATCCAAGTGACAAGGCTTCAAGCGAAAGCCACTAGTCTGTACGTTGTCCCTGCATTGATCAATCAGCAGACTTCTCTCCAACATTGATTTGAAAGCAGAACGAAGCACTGAGGCATTTCTCTTTGTGTCATCTTCGGCAGTTTCGATGAATATTAAGCCGAGTTGTTCAGAGTCGAGTAATGAATTGGTCTCAGGATATGTAACTCCTAGCTTAGCGCTGATCTCCCTTGAAATTACGCCGAGCAGTGATACTGACTGCTGTGGATCGGCCATTTTCTTTATGGTACAGGGATAGGGGAGACTCAGAAACTCAATCGCTGCGCTCATGCTCAATTGATAATGCCTGGGCAATTTCCTGTTCTTGGCGAATCGAACTTCTGCATGCAACTGCGAATCGCCGGTTAATGCAAACGTCTTCATTGGATGCCCTGCACCATGCGGTCTCACACTTAAATCAATCAGACATGGACCTTGAGCACCGATAATGATTTCTGAGTGGACTGACCCATATCGATGCTCGAGGATGTCTAAACATGTGAAGAGGTACCTGGATAGTTCGAAAAGTCCGGTAGAACGTTCATCGAGTCACTCCAAGCTGTCATAAACTATCGCTCCAGTCGACGACGGATGCTTTCTGTAGACACAAACTGCCATTACATGGTGTTGCCCTTGTTGCGCGAATGTGTCGACTATATATTCGTGCCCTTGGACATATTCCTGTGCGATAGCGCAGGCTGGCTGTGCGCCGAAGAATTCGAGCGTATTAGTGATATTCTCGACTACTTCGCACGCTTGGGACGAATCTGAGACTGTTCGTACGCCAATGCTTCCTGCACCTGCGTCGGGTTTAACCACCAGCGGATACTGCAATTCGTGGAGAAGACTGCGATGTGCTCCCGTTGCGACATCTACTGGTGAGAATTTGGGTTAGTGGCTGAAGCTTGAATACGGATGTCTAACTGATTGACAAAGCTACGTTAAACAGTGCCGGCTTATGCTGCAATTGTCACAAGGAGCGCCACTATGGAAAGAATGAGCATGCCTAAACAGTTCAGCCAGAATTCGGTGCCGGTGAATTTGGCTTTCAGGTGTGCGAAGGCTGCGGCAAAGAAATATGCGACGATGCCTGCTAGTGCTGCAATTCTGATCCCGGGCAGCCACAGTCCGATTACTAGCCCGGCAATAGCGACGCATTTGATGTAGATGAGGGCCCACCACCATTGGCGGGGGAATTTCACGCCCGTGAGGCATTTTTCAATGAACTTGGCGGGACGAACCGACAGTATGACGTCGCCTGAAAGAATAACGGCAAGAAGAATGGAAGGCCAGACGGGGGATGTTTCGAGAATCATAGTTGGACTCCGAATGCGTTCTCTAGGTGATTGACGATGGTGCGTGCTTGGTCCTTGAGCTCTTGAGACGAATAGCGCCCAGCGGACCAGCCGATAAGCAAGCCTAGGTAGGCGTGATACAAAACTCCTGCGAGCTCACGAGATTCCACTTCAGTCAACGTTGATGCGGCGAGACGCCGAAGGATTTCTTCCGTGAGCAGTTGTTCCAAGCGTTTGAGCTCTTGGCCTTGATCGCCAAGCTCGATGAGTGAAGATGCGTAAGCGCGAGATAGTTCGCTGTGTCCTGCAAACATCTCCAAGAATGGATTGATGACGGAAATGAGATCTCCGGCCGGTTGAGTTCTGAGCTCGTCATGAATCTTTGCAATCTTGTGGCTGATACTTTGAACCAGTAGTGCACGCTTTCGCCGACAGACATCACAGTGCCAACGCTGACGCCAGCCCTCTTCGCGATTGTTCTAATGCTGGTGTCTGCATATCCCGTAGTTTCGAAAAGTTCGCCTGCGGCGGTGAGCACTTTTAGACGTGTTGCATTCTTGGAGAGTGTTCGTGAATTTTGCTGAATGTGTTCAGTGAACATATTCATAATGCTAGCAGTATTCTCGCCAGTTTGAACATAAAATTGTCGCAATATCATACTTTGCTGTCTGCCAACCCAGATGACGGAGCTGCAGCAGTTGTGGCAAAACGCCTTTGATGATAAATGCCCACTTTGAGTGCGTAATCGCAGATAGAATGACTGAAGCGTCCTGGGTTTAGTTCCGCTTCTTTTA
>NZ_KV814046.1:0-16862 GCF_001813815.1 Corynebacterium sp. HMSC076D02 | reverse complement strand
TTGCGTCGAGAAAATCAAGAGCTGCGGGACACCATTGAGTTGTTGAAGGCCGCTTCGGCTTTTCGCATCCGAACTCGACCCCAAACGTGAAGGAATGATCCGATTCATCGATGAGCATCGGAATCGTTTCTCAATCGAGTTCATCTGCTAGACGTTCAACACGCATCGCGAAGGCGGTTTTCTTGGCTCGCGTGGGTACCGCCAGTCTAAAGCCCGGGGTTTTAAGTTCCCGCGCTCTTCGCGACGCTGCTTTCGTGGAGCATATTCGCGACGTGCATTCCGAAAACTACAGCGTCTACGGCGTGCGGAAGATGTGGCGCGTGCTGCGCCGCCAGGGCATTGACATTGGCCGCGAGCAAACAGCCCGGCTGATGCGCAGTGCTGGGCTCTCCGGCAAGGGCAAAGGTGGGGCACCAATCACGACGCTCAAGCCTTAGGGCCTGGGTCTTCGCCCTGACTTGGTACATCGTGGATTTAGGGCTCCTGGCTCTCATCAGCTGTGGGTGGCGGACATTACTTATGTGCGCACGTGGAAAGGCTTTGTGTGCACCGCGTTCGTGACCGATGTATTCTCCCGGAGAATTCTCGGGTGAGCGCTGTGGGATTCGATGCGCACCGAAGCCTTGCCGCTGCAGGCGCTCAACCAGGTGTTCGTATGTGCTGAGGGAACAACGGGCTTGATTCACCATTTAGACCACGGCTCCACCAGAGCTTGGACTACCGCACCCCGGCTGAAGTGGAAACCGAATTTTGGGAACACCACCCCAGTCGAGAATTAATGGAAATTAAGGCACAAGCGGAGGACAAAACCCGGGGCACTTCATTTCGCACTGTTGCAAGCGGATGCCTAACTCAGAAATTAGGCAAATATCATGATGATTATCGAGCCAATAATCGCGCAAACAATGGCGTACCCGCTAGATAGCCACGAGAGCTTTGACTTCTTTTTGGGCGTCTTATCTTTCTGCCCGGCCACGATGAGGGGATCGTCAAAGCCTCCGAAACTATCGAATCCGATTTCAAGAATGGTTCCAATTAGTATGGCAGCGATTCCAATGCACAGCACAATCGAGCTGTGAATCGGTACGGCGGGGGTTGACCACCACATTGGAATAGAAAACAGTACACAGCACAGCAGGGCAAGTAATCCGAAGGTAGCGGCGCCGAGTACTGGCTTTTGGACTATCAGTCGCAGCACGAATGCTAAAGGCTTTTCAGCACACAGCAGCAAGACGCCCACAATCCCAAAGACTGCTATTGTCGCCCAATCGAGGGGATGCGACGTTCCTGAGGCAAGGCCGTAGACTCCTTGCAGGCACAAAACCACGCCTACGATTTGTAAAAAAGCAGGCCCTAAAAGTATTAAAATGCTTGGGCTTTTAACTTTTTCCACGTCGGCTGCGATCTGTTCTACGTAGTCTCGTGCAGGGCCGAAGGCTTCAAGTGCGCTTTCATTGGCCGAACGGCAGTGATCGTTTACTTCGCCTAATGTATCTCCGATGACGTCTCCTGGAATTTCTTCGAGACGTGCGGTGAGGATAAATTCTTCCGCCCAACGTGGATCGATGTCAGGCGCTAAGCTTTTTTCGGTTGCGTATTGTGTCATGCTGGCTTCTCCTTGTTGTGTGCAAAATGAGCTGTGACGATCTGTGAAAATTCGCGCCACTGCTGTGTTTGTTCGTCTAGTTGCGCTCTTCCCTGTTCGGTTAGTTCGTAATATTTCCGACCTGGTCCTGATTCCCCTGCGCGCCATTGTGGTGAAACCAATTCATCTCGTTCTAGTCGCGCAAGTAGCGGATAAAGAGTGCCACCTTTAATGTCGCCAAACCCTGACTCCTTGAGTGACGCAGCTATCTCGTAGCCATAAGTCGCATCTTTAGCTAAGACGTGCATGACTGCGAGAGGTAGTACGGCTCGTAACCAGTGGCTTGGGAAAGATCTATGTATGGACACAACCTAGATTGTAAACCTACCTAGGTTGTGTCGCAACATAGAAAGTACGTGTGTTTCTTGCCGACAAGGCCTTGTCGAGTGTTTTTGTTCCGTCGGGCTATCGTGTTAACGACGGTTAAAAGTAGCCCACTGGTCACGGTGTCTCGTCTCAACGGCATCTAGGCCTGATGTTTTGCAGTTAAACTAGGATTTTTTAATGGGGGGCAAGGGGGTAATAATCCTTGGGAGATTTTGTTAGTGTGGCCGGGAAGAAATCTTCAGAAAGGTATGTTGACCTGCATTTGTGACCTGCACACGCTTGTGAAGTCTCAAGACTTTTCGTTTTACCTTTTAGAAAGTGCTTCCAAGGCCCCGCAGATGATTGCTGGAAGGGATAGTGAATGCTGTACATGGTTCCGGGTGCGTTGGCCGGAGGGCTAGTCTATGCAATTCTCCTAGTGCTCAGCTGGGTCATCAGCGTCATTTCTGCGCGGAGATATCGGCTCGGTGCGCATGGCCGATTCATTGTTTATTGTCTCATTGCTGTGGGTTTCATGATCTTTTTGGTTGTGGCCGGAGGCGGAGGCAACTGGGCCACCCATATGCAGGCGAGTGGTTACATTTTGGCTGGCTGCATCTTGAGTGCCATAGACAGCAAGATTGTTCCAGGGGATGAGGAAGCCGAGTCATGAAAGACCCTTTCCGGTTGCGTGGGCCGATCTAGAGGCTGCCTAAGAGATCCCATTGCACTGCTTGGGCGCAGAATTCCTCTTTGCTTAACGAACCTGCGCCGGTAGGAATACAGCCGAGCAGTGGCACGCCGGTGACCTTGGGAAGCTCCGCGATATTGAGGCGAGTGGCGAGGTCCGGCTCTTGTGGCAGCATGCCGCCAACCAGCCCTTTGACGTGAATGCCGCGGGCGCGGGCAGCTTCCACGGTGAGCTCAGCGGCGTTGAGGCTGCCTAACATCAAGCTGGTGACTATGAAAAGTTCGGCGCCGAGGTCACGGGCGACGTCGGCAAGCGTGAAGCTATCCGCGAGCCGAACCAGCAGGCCGCCCGCGCCCTCCACGAGTACGACGTCTGCATCGATGCTGCGAATCCACGCCAGCACCTCCTCTTTTTCGGCCTGCGGTAATCCCGCGCGCCGGGCAGAAAGGTTCGGCGCTAGAGGCTCCGGATAGTGCTTGAATTGCCGGGATTCCACGCCGGTAAGGCGTGTGACCGTGGCGCAATCGCTCGTATCTCCTGTTTGCAGTGGTTTCGCCACCACCACATGCTTGCCCGCCGCTTGGTACTGCGCGGCCAGGGCCGCCGTGGCAATGGTCTTTCCCACATCCGTATTGGTTCCGGTGATGCAATAGATCATGCGACCTCCCCGGCGGCAACGACGGCGCGGCAAATGCGCGCTACTTCCTCATCGGTACAGATATATGGCGGCATTGTGTAGATGAGCCTGCCGAATGGGCGCAGCCATACGCCTTCTTCAAGGGCCGCCGCGGTGGTCGCTTTCATGTCCACGTCATGGGCCATTTCCAATACACCGATGGCGCCGCGCACGCGGGTGATGCCGGGGGCGTCGCTAAGCCCTGCGCGTAAACCTTGCTCAATGCGTGCGACGTCCGCGCGCCAGGTGCCTTCTGCAATCATGGCGGTGGACTCGGCTGCCACCGCGCAGGACAAGGGATTGGCCATGAACGTCGGCCCATGCATCAATGCGCGTGGCTGCATCGTCTCCGCCACCTTTTGCGTGGCCAGGGTTGCTGCCAACGAGACAAACCCACCCGTTAGCGCCTTGCCTACGCACATGATGTCGGGCGTGATTCCTGCCGCCTGCGTCATGAAGAGCTCACCTGCGCGACCAAACCCGGTGGCGATTTCATCCGCGATGAGCAAGATTCCGTGCTTATCGCATAGCTCCCGCACGCCTGCGACTAGCTCTAGGTCGTGGAAGCGCATTCCGCCTGCGCCCTGCACGCCGGGTTCGATGATGACCGCGGCGACTTCTTCGGTGATAAAGGACTCGAACTTATGCAAGTATTCCGCCCGCTGCTTAGACGAGGCGCCTTCCGTGGGCGGAGCTGGGGCAAAGATCTGCTCGGCAAGGATGCCCTTCCACATAGAGTGCATGCCGCCTTCCGGATCACATACGCTCATCGCAGTGAAGGTATCGCCGTGATAGCCCGAGCGCCAGGTCAAAAGCTTGGTGCGGCCGGGTGGCGAACACTGCAGCGCCATCTTTACCGCCACTTCCACCGCGACGGATCCGGAATCGGAGTAGAAGACCTGCGCGTACTGGTGCTTGGTCAACTCCAGGAGGTTTGCGGTAAGCCGCGCCGCCGGTTCGTGAGTGAGCCCGCCGAACATGACGTGGCTGAACCTATCGATCTGATCCTTCGCCGCCGCCACCAGCCGCGGGTGCGAATGGCCGTGGCATGCCGCCCACCAGGAGCTCATGCCGTCGATGACGCGTTGGCCATTTGCGAGTTCTAAATAGGCACCATCGGTGCGCAGTACCTGCAAGGCTGGCGCGCCGGGCGCGGCATAGGGGTGCCAGATGTGGGTGGAGTCGATCGCAGTGACTTGAACACTGTTCAAAAAAGGCATGGAATTATCTCTACCACAGCGATATCTCATTTCATGACTGCAATTGAACAACGTTCAAGGCCGGGTGTAGCTCCCGCGCTGCTCTTTCTTTCCTTGGCTATCGGAACTTCTCTAGCAAGCAGTGACGTATCTTGAAATCATGAGGAAATTCGTTGCTGTTTCGAGTGCTGTAGTTGCGTTGAGCGTTGCCGGTTGTTCATCGGAATCCGAAAGCGATTCTCCGAAGCCGGTATTCCGTGAGACTACCGAACAACAAACCGAGTCCACCGAGAAAACTGAGTCCACAGAACATACCCAGCAGCAAGCAGACCCGCAGCCGGTAGTAACCGAAACGGTAACTGCGGAAAATAAAGAAAATGAAGAGGAAAAGTGCGCGGACGGCGGCTCTGATTTCCAGAAGCGATTCGCCAACGGCGCAAAGGGCGTCCTCAACACGGATAAAGATAATTTTAAGTTCCACTACACGGTCACTGACGGCGCCTATGATCCGTGCGCGGAGCTTAGCTACGCCGTACTGGATGGCGCCTTCGGTGACGAAAACGGTCCTGCCGGAACGGGTGCATCAATCGCAGGCGGAATCCTCATTTGGTCCGAGGGTGAATTGGTCGGCGGCCACGGTATTACCGCTTCTTCCGTGGAAGAGGCTTCCGTGGTGGGAGACGATGAAATCGAGCTCACCGTAGGCAATCGCGGCCGTTCTACCGCAGAGGGAATTACCGAAACCGCACGCGTGCGCCTAGAGGTTGAAGATGGTCAATTAGTCCCAGTTGGCGGAGACATTGAGCAGTACAAGTCCTTTACGGACGGACGTGTGCAGCTGTATCCCTAAAGTTTGTGGCCAACCCGCATTTGAAGCCGGAAAGACCCATAAACATCACACCGGCTTGCATTATTAACGCCTGCCACCAGAAGCCGGTGAGCGCGTATTCTCCTGTCATCCCGTGGTTCATGAGCAAGACGATGAAGAGCGTGAGTGCGGACAGTAATCCCGTCGTGGTTGCTGTCAGTGCGAAGGCTTCACCGATTTGTACCCGGAAAATGCTGTTCCTGGCAGCACCCGCCAAAGTTAGCGCCCCTGCGTCGTGAGCGATCCGCTTGCGCATTAACAGCGAAGTAGTAAACGCCGCCATCACGCTCGGCGCGATCGTCGGCCCGAGTACCACTACGAACACCTGCCACGGCGACATCGTAAACTCCTCCTCCATGCTAAACATGGCGCGGAGACCTGAGCCCACGGCGATGATGAGGCCGCCGAACAAGATCCACGGTATGATATGTGGTGCGGTGAAGTTGCTGCGTACGCGCACGTTCGCGCCAGCGATGCCGAGAGGTCGGGTCCACTGCATAAGCAGTGGCAACATCCATGGAACCAGGAATGCGAACAAGGGGATAAGGCCCAAACACGCGGACATTGCATCTATCGGATCTTCGATCAAGGTGCAGGCAAACAAGATCCCGGCACCAAGGATAAAAGCGAGCGCACACTTGGCAGCTGTCCACCGTGGCATCCCTGAACGGTAGATACGCCGCAATGACAAGAATCCACCGAGTACTGCGGCAAGTACGCACACCGCACTAGCAAGCACAACACCGCCCATCGTCACGGAGATACCGTCCACTCGAATGTTGTCGCGGTGGAAAGCATCGAGTGCGAAGTCCGTGAGAAATGTAGCGCAACAGGCGCCAGGAACCGCACCGCATGTAGAGACCGCCGCAATCTGACCCAGCACGAGTACAAAGATGAGCCAATTGGGCATGCCCACCATGCGCCAGCTGCGGTAGATGTGGATGTGCTCGTCGATGATGAGCTTCATCTGCGAGAAAATGACGAGAATATTGGAGCAGATAGCCAGCCCGAGGATGGTTCCGCCCAGAGAAGTTGTGTCATCACCGGTTGCGTTAATAAGCGCTACGGCGAGCGAGAATCCCATTCCGGAGATAAAACACGTCAGCGCCACCGCCAGCCAGGAAGGCCAATTGCTGTGTAGATCCTTAAGCCATACGGACATGGTGTTCCTCCAGCTTGTAGATGCGATCGGCCTTCGCGGCGGCCGCGTGCGAGTGGGTGACCATTACCACCGTGCTGGGTACGCGGACGAGATGATCCATGACCACGTCCGCCGTGTCGTCGTCCAACGCACCGGTGGGCTCGTCGGCGAAGATGAAGGGGGCGTCGGCAAGCAATGCTCGCGCCACCGCGACGCGTTGTTGCTGTCCGCCCGAAAGCTGTGCCGGTAAGCGCTTTCCAGCCCGCCGATGCCCAAGCTCTCAAAGGTCTGGTGCAGCTTCGCCGGGCTGCATTTACGGCCGGAGAACTTCGCCGTAAGCTCCGCGTTCTGCTGGGCGTTAAGCGATTCCAGGAGGTTATAGTCTTGGAACACGAAAGCGCGGTGCTTGCGCCCCGGTGCATTGACCTTGCCGGTTGTAGGTTTGTCGAGGCCAGAAAGCAGGCCGAGGAGCGTTGACTTGCCGCTTCCGGAAGGGCCCATGATGGCCACGAACTCGCCCGGTTCAATGCGCAGCGAGAGGTGGTCTAGCACTAGATTCTTGCCGTATTTCTTCGTGAGATTTTTTGCGATGAGTGTCATGCTTTCGATTTCACGTTGAAAGGCGCAGTATTCCGATGGGGGAGACTCCCAGAAATTTAGGGGAGCTAGCTCCACTGCGTGTGTCCGAAGTGCGGATTAGGGTTGTACTCTATGGCAACTTTCAAATCCGTGGCGTGGAATCTAGTGCTAGCGCTGCTGTGTATTCCCGCTGCTGTGGTTTCCGTTGTCATGCTGCCGTGGATTCCGCTCGTTGCGTCCCTCATGGCCGTCATTACCCGCGGCGGCGCACGGTGGTTGGGCGTGAAGATTCGCTACCGCACCCCACATCGCTGGTTTGATTGGCAGCAGTTCTATCACCTTCTGATTCAGCTTTTGCTCTCGATTTTGAGCATGGCGTTGTGGCTGTTCGTGGGGTCTATGACGGTGGTATTCTTCATCGCTCCTTTCTTCACGGATAGGTTCAACATCGGTAGCCTCGTCATTGAAAATCGAGCCCTGGCTATCGTGGTGAGCTGGACGTTTGGCTGCCTGTGCTTGCTGGTCCTTATCTTTGGCGCGAAGTTTTTAACCTTTCTTTCCGTGAGCACCACCCGCCTGGCGTTGGAGAGCGATGCGCGAGCCACGCTTATCGACGCCTTCTCCGGCGAGCGCCGCCGCATCGAACGGGAGCTACACGACGGCCCGCAGCAGTACCTCACCGCGCTCAAGCTCAACCTAGCCGCGGCGAAAAGGGGAGACACCGCGGCTCTCGACGCCGCCGACCACAACGCCAGCCTTGCTCTGTCTGCCTTGCGCGACACGGTCCGTGGCATCGCGCCGCAGGTCCTCTTCGATAATGGCCTGATTGCGGCTCTCGAAGAACTCCTCGTCCATTCCGGGCTGGAGACCACCCTCGAATGCAAAGGCGAAGAACGCTCCCTTGATGAAACCAGCGCCTTGTTGGCCTATCACTGCGTGGCAGAGGGGCTAACCAACGCCGTAAAGCACGGTGAGGCCACCGCAGCGACTGTGAAGCTGGATTACCGAGAAGGGATAAAAATTTCCATCACCGATAACGGGCACGGGTTAACCGCAGGCGAGGGAACCGGCATCGCCGGCCTGGAAGAGCGCGCCATAGTCCTGGGCGGAAGCGTGAAACTAGAAGACACTGATCAGGGCGCACGGTTAAGGATGAAACTGCCATGAAAATTTTGCTTGCTGAAGACTCCGCCCTGCTGCGTGCGGCAATCGAACAACTCCTGCGTTCCTTGGACCATGAGGTCACCACGGTCGAAGATGCTGATCAATTGCGTGCTGCGGCAGAAGGATTCGACATCATTGTCACCGACGTCAGGATGCCGCCGCTTTTGCAGGACGACGGCCTGCGAGCAGTCAATGAGATTCGCAAACGTACGCCCGAGCAGCCCGTCGTGGTGTTGAGCCAATACGTCGCCGCCAGCTACTTGGACGGGCTCATCGAACACGGCGGATTCGGCTATCTACTCAAGGAAAGAATCGCCGATGTGGATGAGTTCATCCATGCACTGGATACGGTCTCTGCAGGTGGCACCGTGGTAGATCCGGAAGTCGTGAGCACTTTGCTCTCCTCCCGGAAGATGGGCGTCGATAAGCTCACGCCCCGAGAACGCGAGGTACTAGCCTTGATGGCACAAGGCGCCAGCAATCGCGAGATCGAAGGCAAGCTCGTGCTCACTGCCGGTGCAGTAAGCAAACACGTGGCGAATGTTTTCATGAAGCTCGGGTTCAGCCCCGAAGACGAAAACCGCCGCGTCAAGGCAGTCCTGGCATGGCTGCGCACCAAGCGAGAATGGAGATTGGAATGAAAAAGATTCTGGCGGCATCTGCAGCAGCAGCGCTTTTGGTTGGCGGCGGCACTGCTTTCGGTGTTGCCACGCTTGCGGCATCTCCGGAGCAAGCAGATTATTCCGTCGAGAGGTCCGCAGACGTCAAGGTCGAGATCATGGATCCCGAAGATGTCTTAAACCCCGATGACGAAGCACGCATGCGTCGTGACGTTGAGCGAATCCACTTCGCAACTCCGGTCAAGCAGCTGAACTACCTTGTCTTCAAAAAGAACAAGGACGAGGTAGAAGATTCCGTCGAAGAGTATCTACGCGATAATCACCCAGACCTCATTGGCGATGACCATTTCACCGATGGCCAGCTCTTCGTTGGCGTGGGCCTCGATCCACGTCAGGCTTTCATCTTCGCGGGCAACGATGTGGGGAAGGACCTGTCCCTGGAACTAGAAGATGGTCATTTGGAAGACGCAATCGAAGAGATCAAACCGGGCGTGAAGGCAGGAAATATCCCGGCAGGTCTTTTCGCTGGCGCTGACTATGCTGCCGATGCAGACAAGGTCAGTGAGGAGCTTTATTCCGATGCTAAGGCTAACCGCGGTCTCGGTATTGGCTTTGGTGGTTTCGGCGCGGGTGCGGCTGCCGGAGGAATCGTTGCTGCGGTGGGTGCTACGCGGCGTCGGAAAGCGCAGCGTATTGCGACCGCCCGTGAGGATTGGAAATACGTTTCACGGGCTTATGGGGATATCGCTCAACGCTTGAATGCCATCGACGTGCGTGCGCACTCTTTGCAATCAGCGCTTGTCGACGCCCGGATGCGCGAGGAATGGGAGCAATTGCGCGACGAGTTCCTCAATCTCGACGATAAAGTTAGCGCTTTTGCCAGCCTGAACGAGCAGTCCTCCGACGAGAAATTCGAACAAGCGGCGAGTGGAATCGAGGAAGCGAAATCCATCTGTGACCGCGTAGATATCGCAGAACACAACATCGACCGTCTGTATGCCGTCGAGCATGCTGACGTTAACGCGCGCCGCAAGGAACTCTATGAGCTACGCAAGGACCTGATTGAGGCGCGCACGGAATCCACGGGCGGGGTCGCGGAAGAAGCATCCCGACTGATTGCCGTTTCCGAGGAGATCGATGCGGCCGCGCCTGAATTTATGGATCGTTACCTCGAGCTAGTGGAGCGCGCAGCCACGCTCTTTGGGCAGATCCAAACGCAGTTACAAAAGGAAAACGAAGCGGATGAAATGGCGGCGCGCCCGCGTATTGACGAGTCTTCCTTCTATCCGGGAGTGGGTTATCACGGATTCGTACCCTTTATGGCGATCAGCTCATGGAACAGCGCTTCCGTAGCTTCTTCACCCAACGTGAGCAGCAACTTTAGCTCGGGGTTCTCCGGCGCTGGTGGTGCCTCGAGTTTCTGACACTTTGAGTATTGTCCGAACGTACACACCCGGCTACCCTATCTTGAATAAAATCCGTGATCAGGGTCTATTCTGTGGGGCATGCGTCGAATTACCACCTTCCTCACGGCTTCTTTTCTAGCCGCTACCGTGTCCATCGCACCTGCTCAAGCCGCCACTTTTGAGACCTCAGTGCCAGAGAGCTATGGCATCAACGATCCGAGCTGCGTTTCTGATGTTGAGCCAGTGGTTCTCATTCATGGCACCAGCGATAATTCCTCGGCCTGGACGGATCTGATTCCGCGGCTGCAGGAGCAAAACATGTGCGTGTGGGCATTCGACTACGGCGCGGACGATGTCACGTTGCAGAATGCAATCCCGGCCATGAAGGCGATTGGGGATCTTGATGCTTCTGCTCGCGAGATTGCAGAGCAAATCGAGTATGTTCGGTCCGCTACTGGCTCTGACAAGGTCAACCTCGTGGGCCATTCCCAGGGCGGGCTGCACACCAAGACTTTCACGCAGCTCTACGGTTCCCCAGAGGAGGTCTCCCGTGTTGTCGCAATCGGTGGCAACTATCACGGCACTACGCTGAGCGGTATGGGACCTGCGTTGAGTGATATTGCCAAGGTTATGCCGAAGCTGGCTGCCTTCTTGGGCACTACGGCCGGCATTCAGCAGCTGCAGGGCTCGGACTTTATTGAGAAAATGAACAAACTGCCCGATACCGCGCCGGGGGTTAAGTACACCTCGATCTATAGCCCGGCGGATACCACCGTCACGCCGAACGAAACCTCGAAGCTTACTGCGGTACCAGGCGCCGACGTTGAAAACGTCAGCTTGGGCGACGTCTGTGAGGCCCCAGCAGCGCATCCAGATCTGCCGCACGATTCTTGCGCGCTCGATCAGGTTATGTGGGGTCTTACCCGCTAATGATTCATGGGGCACTCGCTTGTCGACGTCGTGGCAAACAAATGCGCTACCTGCTGCGAGTGGTTCGCCTGCTCGCTGTGCCATGCCGAGTTAACCGACCACGACTTTGGTCCTATGCCCCGCGATGAGCAGGCCGTCATGTGCGCTGCACGCGGACGAGTACTTTCTGCCCTTCTAGAAGGAAGAAAGCTGCGAAACCTGGGACTGTGCCTGGGAGAAGAGATCCTGGATGATCTTGTTGATGTCCGGAATACGGAAGACCTGCGGGCCAACCGGCACATCAACCGTAGGCTGACCCGGAACCACACCAACCGAAATCACGTTTGCTGGGGCAGGTGCTGGTTTTGGAGCAGGTGCTGGTTTTGGAGCTGGAGCTGGGGCCGGAGCGCCACCATTTAGACCACAACGTGCGATCGCCTCATCCGCGCGCGCGATGGCATCGCGGATTTCGCCACCACGCGGGTGGAAATTAGCAGCGGCGAGCGCCTGGGACTTCTTGGAGTTGTAGTCGGAAGCGTTGGTGTAATAGCGGCTTGCCTGATCGCAGGAGATCTGGCCCGCAGGAACCTTCGCGAGGTAGTCATCCACCATGTCGGCGGAGGCGGCTGGGGTGGCAAGGGAAACGGTGATTGCGGTGGCTGCAGTCAACAGTGCGGACTTACGTACTTTGCTCATGCAGGCCATTGTGCCATGAAAGTGCAGTAAGTGGAAGGTTTACTCGGCCAAGGACAGCATCTTCAACATATCGCTCTGTGCTGCTCATGACCGCAATCTAACAATGCTTCTCGCGTAGTGCAGGGGTTTTCAGAAGCGGTGCGAGTTCAACGTGAGGTTCGGCCAAATCTACCCATGCGTACTCGGCAATCTCCGCTGCAATGTTTGGGATGACAGGGGATGGATAGCTGAAGACATCTGCAATGACCTCATGATTTTCCTCGTTGGCGGCGGCTGCGCGGAAGGTGCCGCGTGGGCTAAGTAGGGCACCATCAAGCGTGACGCCAATTTCCTCTCCTACCTCGCGCACTGCAGCTTGGAGGGGCGTTTCGTCGGGGTCTGGCTTACCACCCGGAAACTGAAACGCGGTGGTGTTTTTCTTTCGCACGCAAAGGACATGGCCTTCTGAGTTGTGGAAAATGACAGCGCTTACGTGAAT
Source organism: Corynebacterium sp. HMSC076D02 (assembly GCF_001813815.1). Classification (NCBI taxonomy): domain Bacteria; kingdom Bacillati; phylum Actinomycetota; class Actinomycetes; order Mycobacteriales; family Corynebacteriaceae; genus Corynebacterium; species Corynebacterium sp. HMSC076D02. The sequence continues at coordinate 4,484 of NZ_KV814046.1, read as the reverse complement.
TTCTTGTGTTGGCATGGAGACGAGCTTATCAGGACATGAAGTAACCCCCTTCCAATATGTAGTACATGTGCTATCTTCTTTAGTGAGGATTGAACCGAAGGGAGTGTAATGACTCGAGTAATTGAAATCGACGGCCTGGCTTTCTCCTATGGTGCGAAGAAAGTTCTGGGCGGAGTGGACTTGCATGTTGACCCCGGCGAGGTGGTGTGCTTGCTTGGCCCAAACGGTGTGGGAAAGACCACGCTGCTGGAAAACATTGTGGGCACGTTGACTCCAACTGCCGGCAGGGTTCGTGTTTTCGGGCAGGACCCTCGCAGGGTAAAGGCCGGGTTCTGGTCTCGTGTGGGTTTGGTTCAGCAGAATTGGTCCGACCACCCCAAGTGGCGCGTTAAAGACCAGTTGGCATGGGTTGCGGGCATCCATGAAACCCACTCACCGGCAGCAATGGGGGTTGAGCAGGCGCTTGAGTTGGTGTCTTTAGGGGATAAGGAAAATCAGAAGATTTCGAGCCTGTCCGGTGGCGAGCGGCGTCGCCTAGATTTTGCGGCAGCGCTCATCGGTGGGCCTGAGTTGTTACTCCTAGATGAGCCCACGACGGGGCTCGATCCGGTCTCGAAGACACAAATGCACGACGTGATTATGGACCACGTGGATCGTTCCACCACGGTCCTTATGACCACCCATGACCTTGCAGAAGCAGAAAAGCTCGCCAGCAGAATCATCATCTTGGGTGAGGGAAAAGTCTTAGCAAACGGCAGCCCTATGCAGCTGCGCTCGGCGCATTTGGGAACTGCGGAGGTCTCGTGGGTTGCAGATGGGGTGCGCAACGTTCACTCCACGGAAGCTCCGGAGGAATTCCTGCAGAGCCTTCCTCTTAGTTCCATCTCTGAATTAACCGTGACGCGTCCGACGCTAGAGGATGCCTACCTTTCCATCGTGAAAAAGAATGGGGAACAGTAATGAAAATCTTCAAAGCAGCCCTCCGCCAGGCGGCAAGTGACATTCGGCCGCAGCTTGTAGGCGTCGGAGCGTTCATGGTGTTCGCGCCCGTTCTGTTTATCGTGGTGATGGTTCGCCAAAGCTCGCAGGAGATGATTGAGCAAACTTCGACTTCGTCGGTAATTCTCGCCGGTTTGGTCGGCAGCTTTTCGACGTTCGTGATAATGCAGATTGCTGCCGAGTTCTATAGCGACAGATTAGGCGGCGCCTTAGTGCGCGCGCGAATGTTGCCTAATGGCTCGTGGGTGTGGGCAATCGGCAAGACAGTGTCTTGTGTAAGCGTCGTATTCATCATGCAGGCAGTACTGCTCTTTGCCGCACTTATTATCTTGCCGAACCTAGAAATTTCATGGGGTCGTATTGTTCCCATGCTGGGCATCGCTTTGCTCTCGAATCTAGCCGCAGCACCTTTAGGGCTGGTGCTTGGTGCGTTCATGCGTGGGACATATTCACAGCTTGTCGGTTATGCCATCGTCATAGCGCTGTTTTCTACCAGCGGCAGCTTTATCTCCTTGGCTGACGTTCCTCGCTGGATACAGATTCCGCAGCTCATCCTGCCCTTCTACTGGTCCGGACACCTATCGCGGTGGATCTCGGATAATCCTGCGCAGTGGGAGTACGGCGGAGAATTCACCCCTGTGCTAGCTGTGGGGGTTCTTCTTACTTGGATCATCGTTGGATTTATAGTTGTTATTGCCTTGCTACGCTATAGCTTCCGCAAGGAGACTTTTGGCTCCCTCGCCAATATCCAATCCAAGACTCGGGCCCAAATCGGAATTTAGAAATGACTGAAGATATAGTTCACAACCGCATCGCTGTGATGCGTACTGACCGGCGGATTAGCCGACGTGAACTCGCCGAGGCCCTAGGCATTCACTATCAGACGATTGGGTACCTAGAGCGCGGAGAGTCTGCACCGTCGTTGCATCTTGCTTTGCGTATTGCGCAGTATTTTGGAGTGCCGGTGGAATCCGTTTTTTCCTTGGATGAATTCTCGCCGTTGTCTTAGCGGTTTGCCACCTTATTTACTTGCTTTTCCATGAGCTGGCGGAGCGCTTGCTCATCGTGCGAGCTGACGCTGACGACGGCGCCGTCGACAAGCGCGTGCGCCACGAATTCGCTCTCCCCGGGCTCGCCGACTAGTGGATTCCCGGCGCTTTCGATGGTTACCTTTGCGGCCTGCAGGTTTTCGGCGCCTTCGATTTGCATGTCGAGCGGTGTAGTGGAGTAATCGCTGACGATTCCGCTGACGTCATTGGAAAAGGAAGCGCACTCCGCGAGGTCAGCGGGGAAGGGGAGCGTCTCTGGGTTCGTGCTGAGAGAGACCGTGGCATTTACGTCCCCGGCGCTGAAATCGGCGGCGGAGAATGTATCCGGATTCTTGTAAATCTTGGCGATGAAATCCATCGCTGAGGTGGCAAGCGGTGCGCATTGCTCGGGGGTCGTGGTCTTTTCGGAGTCGCTGGAGACGAGGTCCTCGGTGAGAGCTTGGTCTTCGGTGCTCATTAGCTCGTTGATGTTTGAATACTCGTATCCTTCTGGCGCATCTTCTGCAGCGAGAATGTGATCGTGGGCGGAAACTGGCGGCTTTGGTGCTGCGGGTTCTTGCTGGGAGCAACCAGAAAGAAGTGCGGCGATAAGAATAAAAGAGATCTTTTTCATGCAAAAATTATAAATGGAATTTTTGTTTTAAGTAGAGATCCAAATATTCACTGTAATCAAGGCAACAAGCACGATGATTCCACCAATGAGGTTTGTTCGCAGCGGTTCTTGTTCAACCTCGCTCCACCGGCCGCGGAAGATGAAACCCATCGGGGCGAAGGTGAGCACGCCGAAATCGGAAATGCCGACGAGGATTTTTTCGCCGATACTCAGCGATACGTCACTGACAGCAACATAAAGTAGCTGCAGCGCGCACATCGCTGCGGCACCAATGAGCCACGGCCAGAATGCCATTGCCCACTGGGCTTTGCGATCATCGCCGGCAAAGCGCTTGATGTAGGGCGCAAAGTGCCAAGCGGTGGCGAACATGCCTGCCACACCCACCGCGCACATGACTAATTGCACCCATGCGGGCCAACCGAGTGCATCCACAACCGTTGCTGTGTCACCAGCGCCAGCGGGCGTGATGACGAAATAACACACGCCTTCCATGATGGAAGCAAAGCTGAACCAGATCCACACCAGGCGTCTCGGTTGTAGCAGCGAGCAGATGATACCGCTGAGCAGGCTAAAGATAGGCCCCGCGGCAGCAATCAAAGCGGTGTGCGGGGCATGGTTGTAACTAGCTCTTTATCTCCTCCTTTAAAGCAACGGCCTGCTCATGGGCCCGGCGACGCCTACTGGCGATGGCCTGCGCGAAAGTCTGCGCCCAGTTCTTCTCAGCGATGGGCCCGGTGGGCTCGGTGGCTTTCCACGTCCCATCTTCGAAGAGCCAGAAGATATCCCCGGTGTATGGGTCCATGATGTAGAAGGCTGTGCCATCCGTCTTGATGTTGTGGTGGTGTTGGCACAAGCAGGCAAGATTTGCGGGGGTTGTTGGGCCACCGTCGGCGAAGTTGATGCGGTGGTCCGTCTGGCATTTATAGGCCGGATGGTTGCAGCCCGGGTAGCGGCAGGTGCCGTCGCGGCCTTCGACGTATTTTCGAATGTTCGCCGGAGTGGTGTAGCTCTTGCTCTCGGCGTATGGGTCGACCTCGTGGACCTCCGAAGGGGAAACGGGAGTACGGGACCAACCATGGCCTTGGATGAAGGTTGGCGCGCCGGGGATGTCAGTTGCTTGGTAGGTGTGCAGGATAACCTTTGGCTGGGCCTCGCCGAGGATGAGGCGCGTCATGGCCTGAGCGAGTGGAATCTGCTCGGCCTCGGCGAAGGTGCGTACCGCCTGGTCGACGCTCGCGATGGTTTCTGGATCTGCTTCCAGCGTTACGGAGAATGGGTCGGTGCTGTATCGACCACGGCGGCGCGTATCTTGCAGGGCAATCGTGTCATCTTCGGCGCTAATGAGCTCATTGAGTTTGCGCTTGATATTTGCTTGCGTGGGCGGGACTTGGTTCGCACGCTTTGGTGTGAGGTACTTGGTGATGCCTGCGTCGATGCGGGCAAGGGCGCCGGCAAGCGGTTCCCCAAGCTTGTCTAAGGACTCGTTGATGGCGATAAGCCGATCTAAATCTAGGTGGAGGTAGCGCTCTTGGAGAGCATGTAGTTCTGGCATGGATTCGAGGCGATCTAAAGCCATGAAAATTTTGGATATGCGCGCCGGGCTAACGCCGGTGGCAGAAAACATTCTCTGCACCGCGAGCTCAATTTCGTTATCGAATTCCGGCAGATGCTCGCGCCAGAAGCGCAGCTCTGCATGCCGGATTTGTGCGGCGGCTTGGGCTATTTCGTCTTCGGGGTTGGTGTGAGAGTGGTAGGGCACTTTCATAGCAAGAGGTTCCTCACTGCTAAAGTGTTTCGAACTAACTTACGAATAACACTTTAAA
>NZ_KV814045.1:136828-225798 GCF_001813815.1 Corynebacterium sp. HMSC076D02 | reverse complement strand
TCAACGTGGCGTTGATGAACCTTGGAGAAGGATCGGAATCTTCTTAGCAGTTATACGCCGGTCGGGTGTGGCAGCTAGGCTGGGATGGATAGCTTTAAAACCATCATTACCGTGAGGAGATTCCCACCATGTGTCCACCGGAGAGGGCAGCGGCGCGCGCCGTCGAACTTTTTAAGCAATACGGACAAGGCGATACCGCTGTTACCGCATTGGACCATGTCAACGTGGTCTTCGAGCGCAATAAATTTACTGCCATCATGGGCCCGTCAGGTTCAGGAAAGTCTACGCTGATGCACACCATGGCCGGTCTTGATTCAGCTACTAGTGGTTCAGCCTTTATCGGCGACACGGATATGTCGCAGCTAAACGACAAGTCCATCACCGCACTGCGCCGTGACCGCCTAGGGTTCATCTTCCAGTCTTTTAACTTGGTACCTACCCTAACTGCGGCGGAGAACATTACCCTGCCAATGAATATCGCTGGCAAGGAAGTAGATAAGTCCTGGTTCGATGAGGTTACAACCCGTCTGGGACTGGCACAGCGCCTGAGCCACCGTCCAGCAGAGCTTTCCGGCGGTCAGCAGCAGCGCGTGGCGTGTGCGCGTGCGCTTGTATCCCGCCCAGAGATCATCTTCGGCGATGAGCCCACCGGCAACCTTGATTCCAATTCTTCCGCGGAGGTTTTGGATATTCTGCGCACCGCAGTGGATCAAGATGACCAGACCGTCGTCATTGTCACCCACGATGCCAAGGCAGCCTCATACGCGGACCGCGTGGTCTTCCTGGCCGACGGCAAGCTGGTCAACGAGCTGCAGAATCCAACCATGGAATCCATCCACAAGGTCATGGCGGAGATCGAAAGCTAATGGCTAGAAATACCACCATGCGCAAGGTCTCCTTGCGCAATATCGTTGCCCATAAGCTCCGCCTTGCGCTGACGCTGCTCGCGGTCGTCCTTGGCACCGCCTTCATCGCGGGCTCTTTCATGTTCACCAATTCCCTGTCGAATACTTTCGATGCGGCGGTTTCCAATGCTTTTACTGGTGTTGACGCTGCCGTCAGCAAGAAGGATTCGGGCCCGGACTTGGATGAAAAGATGCGCCAGGACCTAGCCAACGACGGCAAGGTCGGCAAGGTCAACATCGAAAGCGCCCAGAACGTGGTCGTCGCCAATGACAAGGCCGAGGCATTCCAGACCACCGGCGGTGGGGCGAGCGTTAGGCCCTACTACAACGCCGAAGCCTCGGTAGGTGAGCCCGGCGAGATTATCCAGGGCGAGGCGCCACACGGTACTGGCGAGGTCACCATCAACGATGCCGCAGCAGAAAAGTACGGCGTCACCGTTGGCCAAAAGCTGCTCGTTGTCCATCCCGACAAGCGTGACGAGGTCACCGTCGCTGGCATCGAGAAGCCAGCCGTGGACGCAGGTCCAAGTATTGCCCTGCAGATGGATAACAAGGCCTTCGTTGAACGCTACGGAAACTCTCAGCAGCTGAAGGTCTCTGCTGCTGAGGGGGTAAGCCCAGAGCAGCTCGTCGATCATCTCAACGCCACCTACGACGTCGAGGCGGAGTCCGGCGAAAAGCTTGCAGAGGAAATGTCGGATGCTATTTCTTCGGCGCTGAAGTTCGTCAATTACTTCCTCATTGCCTTCGGCCTCATCGCGCTGTTGGTAGGCACCTTTATTATTGCGAACACCTTCTCCATGATCGTCGCACAGCGCACCAAGGAGTTTGCGCTGTTGCGTGCGCTGGGCGCATCGCGCCGACAAATTACCCGCTCGGTCGTCGTCGAGTCCTTCATCGTGGGCTTTTTGGGCTCCGCGGTGGGCGTCGTCGCCGGCATGGGCCTGGTGGCGATCATTAAGGCCGTGCTTGCATCCCGCGGCATGCCTGCAGATAGCGGCCTCGGATTGAGCCCGCTTGCGGTCATCGTGCCCATCATTCTGGGCACCGTGGTTACGGTGGTTTCCGCATGGGCACCAGCCCGCCGCGCGGGTGCAGTCGAGCCGGTTGAGGCCATGCGCACCACAGAGTCCGCTGCGGCAAGCTCGCTGAAGGTGCGCACGATCGTCGGCGGTTTGCTCATGGGCTTGGGCGTCATCTTCGTCATCGCCGGCGTGCTTGTCGACGCCGCGACTGGCATCCGCGCCGGACTCGTCGGCCTGGGCGCGCTCAACTTGATCGTAGGCTTCAGCCTCGCAGGCCCCGCACTTTCACTACCCATCGTCCCTACCTTGGGCCGAGTCATCGGAGCGCCTTTCGGGGCCATCGGCAAGCTGGCGTCTACCAACTCCAAGCGCAACCCGCGCCGTACCGCAGCAACCGCCTTCGCGCTTACCCTTGGCGTTGCCCTCGTGACTGCCATCGGCATGCTGGGCGCCACTATGAAGTCCTCCGTTGCGGAGACGATGGAGAAGGACATCAGCGCCGATTACCTGCTCTCCGGGCCTTCCCAGGGCAGTTTCCCCACTCCGGTAGAGACAGGCGAGCGCGCCGCCAAGGCCGAGGGCGCTGGCGAAGTCATCACTGTCGGCACCGCGCCGGTGAAGGTCGAAGACCAAGCCTCGTTGAACTATGGCCCCGAACACACCATGTCGGAGACGGTTGATTCCAACCCACAAAACATCTTCATGCTGAACATGGTCGAAGGCGATAGCGACATTGCCGAAGGCGGTTTCATTGCCGATGCCACCACCGCAGGCGAGCAAGGCTGGAAGGTCGGCGAGAGCTACGAGCTTTCGGGCATGGTTCCGGGCAAGACTACAAAGGTCGAGCTGAAGGGCATTTATGAGGACTTCCAGATGCTGCCCAAGCTGGCGGTTTCCCAAAAGGACGTCGAGAAGCTGCTGCCTGGCGACGCCCTGACCGTAGCGATGGTTGGCGTCAACGCAGCGGAGGGCGTCGACTTGGAGCAACTGCGCACCAACCTGGAGGAATCCGTCAAGGACCTCGTGGTGGTGCAGGTGGCTTCCGGTGAAGAATACGCTGGCGAGGCCGCAAGCATGATTAACCAGATGCTGACCATTCTCTACGCGCTGTTGGCACTTGCGGTCATCATCGCGGTGTTCGGCATCGTCAATACGCTGACCCTGGGCGTTATCGAACGCCGTCAGGAAATTGGCATGCTGCGCGCCGTTGGTACCCAGCGCCGTCAGATCCGCACGATGATCACCCTGGAGTCCGTCCAGATTGCAGTATTCGGCGCAGTGGTGGGCATGATTCTGGGCCTGGGCCTGGGCTGGACCTTTATCAAGGTACTGTCCGAAGAGGGGCTTGGTAGCGCCGTTATTCCGTGGGGCATGCTGGCCATCTTGCTGGTGGGCTCTGCCGTGGTTGGCGTGCTGGCCGCGCTATGGCCAGCACATGGTGCGTCCAAGACTCCGCCTTTGGATGCAATCGCGGACTAGAAGTTCTGATAGATAATCGGAGCCCACATCGCCCCGCGCCAGGCTAGGACGATGCCCAGCGCGAGGGTGAAGAAGAGGTACTGGATACACTTCCAGTACCTCTTTTCTTTAAGCATTTCTCCGAGCTCCTTGGCTAGGGTCGACCAGGTGGAGAGCCCGCCGGCGAAGCCGACGATGGCTAGGGGATAGAGGACATCGCTAAGCGCGCCGCCTACTTGCTCAACAAAGCCGTAGGCCAAACCGATCGCGAGTGCGCCACACATATTTGCGGCGAAGGTGCTAACCGGAGCGGGTAGTACCTTGGTGAAACCGTAGCGGGCCATGCCGCCGAGGAAGGCGCCGGAGAGGATGTAGAGAACAATCACTTGGCGCCTACCTTGTCACCCAGGAGATAGGCCATAACGCAACCAACCACCGTTGCGAGCACGTAGCAGCCAGCCTGCGCGGCAGTAACGGAGGAGGTTAGGAAAGCGAACGTGGCGAAGCTAGTAAAGCCGCCGAGTACGCCCGTGCCCCAGAAGGGCCCCGGCTTGAAATAACCCATCAGGGCGCTGCCCAAAACGTTGATTAAAAGCAGCGGAATCATTCCTCCGCCCAACAGGGATGACAAAAAATAGCGGGCCACGGCGCCTAACGCGGCGCCGGACCCGACTACTAGTGCTTGAGGCATGGCCTACATATTACTTCCACTCCATCTGCTGGGAACGGACGAACGCCTCAACTTCCTCAACTGGCTTGTTGAGCTTGGGATCAAACTTCAAATAGGCCTTGGTCTCGCGGGCGATGAGAACGAATGGACCCCAAATCACCCCGGCGATGCTGTTGAGAATATTTGTCACTGGTTCCATGCTGAAAAGCTACTACGTGACAGAAAAAGGTGATTTGTAGATCTGGTTCACATTTTCCCCCTTGTGGGGGTTAAAAGTCCTGCGAAACTCCACGTGGCTTGGCAAGCTAAAGCCACGCCTAAAACGGACTTTTGTACCTCCCCATCCACCCCCCTAAAGGAGCAATCCATGGCACATGAACGAGCTGGCCAGCTTGCGCAACCAAGTGACCTCATCGATATCGCGGAGCTTGTTACCGCCTACTACACCCGTGTTCCCGATGTAGAAAATCCGGACCAGCAGGTGGTCTTCGGTACCTCTGGTCACCGCGGTTCGGCTTTGGATGCCGCTTTCAATGAGCGGCACATTCTGGCCATTACCCAGGCCATCGTGGATTACCGTAAAGAGCAGGGCACCACGGGCGCAATCTTTGTTGGCCGCGATACCCATGCGCTTTCGGAGCCGGCCATGGTCTCTGCATTGGAGGTCCTGCTTGTAAATGAGGTTGAGGTGCGTGTCGACGACCGTGGCCGCTACACCCCAACCCCTGCTATCTCGCATGCCATCCTGACGCACCCAGGCACTGACGGCATCGTCATCACGCCTTCGCATAACCCGCCACGCGACGGCGGCTTCAAGTACAACCCACCAACGGGCGGGCCTGCCGATACTGTTGCCACGGATTGGATTGCGGCGCGCGCTAATGGTTACCTGCGCGCCGGGCTCGATGGCGTCGCGCGCGTGAACGTTTCCGGCGTGTTGGACGAGCGCTGCGCAAAACACAATTACGTCGATTCTTACGTGGCCGATCTGCGAAACGTCGTGGACATGGATGCCATCAAGAAGGCCGGCTTGCGCATCGGCGCTGACCCGATGGGCGGTGCCTCGGTGGACTATTGGGTGGCCATTGCCGAGCAATACGATCTGGACCTTACGGTGGTGAATCCGGCGGTGGATGGAACTTTCCGCTTCATGACGCTCGATACCGATGGCTTGATTCGCATGGACTGCTCCTCGCCGAACGCCATGGCCTCGCTCATCGCAAACCGTGAAAAGTTCGATCTGGCCACCGGCAACGACGCGGATGCGGACCGCCATGGCATCGTCACCCCGGATGCGGGGCTGATGAATCCAAACCACTACCTCGCAGTGGCCATTGACTACCTGTTTAGTCACCGCCCACAGTGGGGCAATGCTGGCGTGGGCAAGACGTTGGTTTCTTCCTCCATGGTGGACCGTGTCGTCGCCAAGCTCGGGCGCGAGCTGGTTGAGGTGCCTGTCGGCTTCAAGTGGTTTGTGCCTGGCCTTCTAGATGGCAGCATCGGCTTCGGTGGGGAGGAATCTGCTGGTGCTTCCTTCCTGCGTTTCGATGGCTCCGTGTGGTCTACCGATAAAGATGGCATCATCATGGATTTGCTCGCTGCTGAAATCACTGCGGTAACCGGCAAGAGCCCGTCGCAGCGCTACGCGGAGCTGGCTGAAGAATTCGGTGCCCCAGCTTATGCGCGCACCGATGCACCCGCTGACCGCGCGCAAAAAGCCATCCTGAAAAAGCTTTCCCCGCAGCAGGTGGAGGCCACAGATCTAGTCGGCGAGGAAATCACCGCTAAGCTCACCGAGGCGCCCGGAAATGGGGCTGCCATCGGTGGCCTTAAGGTGACAACCTGCAATGCTTGGTTTGCCGCGCGCCCATCCGGCACGGAAGATAAGTACAAGATTTACGCGGAGTCTTTCCTGGGTGAGGAACATCTCAGGAAAGTGCAAGAAGAAGCACAGGAACTTGTTACCCAAGTGCTAGAAGTTTAGGGCTAAACTGTCTCGGGTGACTAAGAAAATCGACAAGAAGCTGATCCTGGACGTCATTAGTGCGTTCGCTCGCTTCTACATGGCTTATATCTGGATTAAAGCCGGTTACGCCAAGTTGGGTGAAAATCTTTCAGTAACCCAATCTATTAGTGCTTATGAAGTTTTCACACCCGAGTGGTCTGGATATCTTGCGTATCTAATCGCCCCATTGGAAATCTGTGGTGGCGTCCTGCTGCTTCTAGGTCTTTTCTTGCGTCCGTCCTCTAAGGTTGCCACTTTTGTTCTTTTGCTGTTCATGATCGGCATCGGGCAAGCTTGGGGCCGCGGTTTGGGAATTGATTGCGGATGCTTCACAGTCAATCCTGACGAAGAGGCACAAGTGATGAACTATATGCAGACTCTTGCTCGTGATACGTTCTACCTAATCTTGACGGTGTGGACGATTAAGCGTCCGTTCAACAAATTTGCGTTGCACCCTTAGACTCTTAGAGCAAGCCATTTAAAAGGAGAATGTCAGTGGCAAAAGTAACTAACCCGAATAGCAAGGGTAACTCGGGCTTTTTCTGGGCAGTTGGAGTTCTGCTCGTTATCGCGGCCGTCGTTATTGGATACATCGTTATCAGCGGCAAGGACGCAAAGTCCGACAAGATTGCAGAAAACGCAGTCGACGTCACTATGGAAACTTCTGTTGATGACAACGGAATTGTGACGTTGAAGAGCGCAAAGACCAAGGAAAGCGCCCCAGAAGTAGACCTCTATGAGGACTTTTCTTGCCCTCACTGCGCTGAGCTCGCTGAAGGCAGTGACAAGGCGATGAAGGAAGCAGTCGAAAAGGGCGAGCTGGTTGTCAACGTGCACCCAATGAACTTCCTGGATCTGCGCGGCGTCGACCTGGAGAAGTTCATGTCCGATGACAGCATCAAGCTGGAGGGACACTCCTCCAAGTCCGCATCCGTGATGGACATTATCGCTCGTTCTGGCGATGCGAAGGCTTACTGGAACATGCGCGCTTTCCTGTTTGAGAACCAGCAGTCCGTTGGCTCCTGGGACTTTGAGGACTTTGCAGAAGCTGCCAAGGGCTTCGGTGCTGACGGTGATGTGCAGAAGCAGATCAAGGACGCTGGCGTCGAGGGTGGTAACGAGATTGGTCGTGCGAACGCAAAGAAGCTTAAGGAAACCACGGGTACTGTTTCCTCCCCGCGCGTCATCAAGGACGGCAAGGACATCAACCCACCGAAGGGTACTCCTGTATCCCAGTGGAACTTTGTCCCGCAGGTAGTCAAGTAAGACTCTCGCGCTTCGCGAACCTCATGGGCAGCCGGTTATCGGCTGCCCATTTTTGTATTCCTGCAGGCGATTTGGTTCCGCTAAAAAGTTTCTGCTAACTTTATTTCAGTTGCTAGCGCGAGGTAATCGCGTTGGGAATGGGGCTATGGCGCAGCTGGTAGCGCATCACACTGGCAGTGTGGGGGTCACGGGTTCGAATCCCGTTAGCTCCACTTGATTCAAGGGTCGTCACTTTTGTGGCGGCCCTTTTTCTATTCCTTATTTAATGCGTTGTTTGTTTCTTAGCTCCTGCTAAGAGTACATGTCCGGGGTGGGGGCGTACGGTGGGGCGCCATGGAGACTTTTATGAAGCGAGTAGGCACTGCGGACGAAGCTGGCGCCGAGGTAGCGGGGTTGCGGTGGCTGGCGCAGGCACGGCCTGACGTTGTTGCTGAGGTGGCGGGAGTAGGAGCGCGCTTCATTAGCACCCGTCGCGTTGTGGAGTCGCGGCCCACGGCTAGTGCGGCGCAGGCTTTCGGGCGGGCGCTGCGGGAGGTGCACGCCTCTGGCGCGGATGCTTTCGGTGTGGCTCCGGAGGGGTGGACGGGCCGCAATTATATTGGCCGTGTTGAGCAGGAATGCCGGCCGGTCGAGCACTGGGGCGATTTTTATGTGCACCAGCGGGTGCTGCCCTTCGTGGAGGCTAATGGTGCGCTGGATGAGGGCTACCGGGACGTCGTCAAGCGCGCCTGCGATGCGGTGCTAAAGCGGCAGTGGGATGTGCGTCCCGCGCGCATCCATGGCGATTTGTGGGCCGGAAACGTGTTATTTACTGCCGATAGTGCGGTGATGATTGACCCGGCCGCCCACGGCGGTCACCCGCACACTGACCTGGCCATGCTTGAACTTTTTGGCGCGCCCTACCTGGACGATATCTACCGCGGCTACGGGCTATCGCCCGATGAAAAGCGTTGGTTCCCGCTCCATCAGCTTCATCCCCTTGCGGTACACGCGCTGACCCATGGCGTGGCCTATCATCGCGCGCTTGGCGACGCCGCGCATGCCACCCTGGAGCTTCTAGAAGGGTAGGCAGGCCGAGTTAAACCGAGTGCGCGTTTATAGGGAGTGCGGGCCCGGCGGCATGATGCGCTTGTGCGCGCCGCGATGCCAGAGCTCTTCGATACGGGTACGGGCAGAGTCCGGGACCTCTTTGCCCTCAAGGTAGTCATCGATATGAGCGTAACTTACCCCGAGAGCTTCCTCGTCGGGCAGCTGTGGGTGGTCTTCCTCTAAATCTGCCGTGGGGACTTTCTTCCACGTCGACTCCGGCGCGCCTAAGTGGCGCAGCAGCTGGGCACCCTGGCGCTTGTTGAGCCCTTCCAGCGGCACGAGATCGGCCGCACCATCGCCCCACTTGGTGAAGAAAGCCGCGAGGTTCTCAGCAGCGTGATCGGTGCCGATGACCAGCGCGCCGACCTCACCAGCGATGGCGTACTGTGCGGTCATGCGCAGACGGGCCTTGACGTTTCCGCGGTTGAAATCGCCTAAGCCCGGTTTGCCCAGGCTCTTCGCCACGGCGTCGTCAATGCCCTGCGTGGCCGGGCGATATCCACCGTCAGGCGATGATCCGGCTGGATGAAGTCGAGGGCAATCTGTGCGTCCTCTTCATCGACCTGGACGCCGTGCGGCAGGCGTACCGCCCAGAACTGCGCGCCTTCCACCTTCTCCACCGCCATTTGTGCCAAGCGGCCGGCGAGGGTGGAATCCTGCCCGCCTGAAATGCCCAGGACGAAACCTTTGGCGCCAGTGTTGCGCAGATAATCCGCTAGGAAGTTAACGCGCGATTCCACTTCTTGTTCTGGATCGATTAAGGGTTTAACACCCAGGGCTTTTATGATGCTTTCTTGCAGCGGAAGTCCAGTTTGCGACATGACGCCCATGGTAGCGGGCTGCAAGGATGAACGAGTGAAAAATAAAACCTATGTCAAAGTCGTCGCCGCAGTCGCCGCACTAGGTGGCCTCCTCTTTGGCTACGACACCGGCGTTATGTCCGGTGCGCTGCTATTCATCGGTCCCGAATTCGACATGAATGCCAACCAGGAGGGCTGGGTTACCTCCATGCTCTTAGTTGGCGCCGCCGTCGGCGCGCTCGTTGCCGGCCGCGTCGCGGATGCAATCGGCCGCCGCAAGACCCTGATTCTCGGTGGCGCAGTATTCGTCGCTGGTTCGGTGTGGTGTGCGCTTGCCGGTTCTGTTGTGGCACTAGCTGCCGCCCGCACCTTCCTGGGGGTTGCGGTAGGCGCAGTATCCATTGTTTCGCCGATGTATATCTCCGAGATTTCCCCAGCGCGTGCCCGCGGCCGCCTGGTTTCGCTGAATACCTTGATGATCGTCGTCGGTCAGTTGGTGGCCTATCTGGTCAACTCCGCGCTCGCCGGCACCGGCTCATGGCGGTGGATGCTAGGCCTTGCCGCCGTACCAGGTGCCATGCTCGCCGTGGGCATGATCTTCTTGCCCGATACACCGGCCTGGCTGCTAAAGAAGCATCGCATCGACGAGGCCTGGAAGCTTGCTGCACGGGTCGGTATCTCTGGAACCGAGCTCGGAACCGCTGGGGCGGCGGGAGCTTCCGGAGCCGCAAAACGCGGCGAATGGGCGCGCCTAAAGGAAGAACGCTGGCTGCAAGTGACCGTGCTGCTTGCCATGCTGATGGGGCTTACTCAGCAGATAACCGGCGTTAATGCCATCGTGTACTTTGCCCCGACCATGATGAGTCAGGTGGGTATTTCTACAGCGAACGCCGTGTATACCTCCATCCTCATCGGCACCGTCTCCGTAGTCGCCTGCTGGTTGGGTCTGAAAGTCGTCGACCGCATCGGGCGCAAGCGCCTGCTCAGCATCGGCCTGACCGGAAACGTCATTTCCTTGGTCGTTCTTTCCATCGCGTACCGCTTTGCCGAGGGCTCAACACCTATGGCGTTGTTGTCGCTGGCGTTTATGGCCCTTTTCATTGCTTTCCAGCAGGCCGCTGTATCGCCGACCACCTGGCTGCTCATCTCCGAGCTCGTTCCCCCTGAGGTCCGCGGCATCGGCATGGGTATCGCCGGGCTTTCCCTGTGGGTAACCAACTGGGCGGTCGCGCAGTTCTTCCTGCCAATGGTCGAGTGGTTGACTGGTCCCGTTGCCTTTATGATCTTTGCTTTCTTAGGCTTTGCGGCGATCGCTTATACCAAGCTGTTGGTGCCGGAGACGATGGGCCGTAGTCTGGAAGAAGTAGGCGATGAGATGCAGGAGCGCTACGCTAATTAATCAGTGTTTTGGTTATGGCGCGCGCGTGGGGTAAGATTTTTCCTCGTGTCATGGCCGTAACTTTGATGGCTGTGCTTTAAAAGTATTCAACCGCATGAAGTTTGCGCATAACGAAAGGAGCGCCCGATGAAGGTTCGTAAGTCTCTTCGGTCGCTGAAGAAGAAGCCGGGCGCCCAGGTTATTCGCCGCCACGGTAAGGTCTTCGTGATCAACAAGAAGGATCCGCGCTTCAAGGCTCGCCAGGGCTAGAAGCATCGGCTTTCTTGATTAGAAGCACCCGCCTAGGACTTCGGTTCTAGGCGGGTGCTTTTCTTTTGCGCTTGCCGACGTCGCCTTGGCTGCCCGATCTACATCTCCTGTTACGGGTGTTGTTTAAGCGATCGGCGGGTAAAGCATTGGTGACAATAGTGTTCTTTGTCACAACTTTAGGTTGCCGGCAGGTAAACCTGCAGGAGTCTCATCGATGTAATTTCATGGCCGTGCGTTGGGTAGGTCAACATGTGGGGCCTGGGTAGATAACATCCTGGGAATATCACGAATGTAACTACTATATATAGTATGGGTTGCAGCTTTTTGCCACAAAGTATAGTGTCGTTCGTGTCGTTCCGGTGGGCTGGATGAAGCGCTAAAAGCGCACCTAGTTAGGCCGGATAACCCTTAAAAACTTGAACTAGCGTCAAAGGACTTTCATCATGAGCATCACTCTCTACACCAAGCCAGCCTGCGTCCAGTGCAACGCTACTAAGAAGGCCCTCGACCGTGCTGGCCTTGAATACACCTCTGTAGACGTCACCCTTGATGATGATGCTCGTGACTACGTCATGGCACTGGGGTACGTGCAGGCGCCGGTCGTTGAGGCTAATGGTGAGCACTGGTCTGGCTTCCGCCCAGAGCGCATCAAGGAGCTGGCCGCTCTAAGCGCCACCGCTTAAACGGGGCAGGGCTTATAGCAATGTTGGTTGTGTATTTTTCCTCCGCAACGGAAAATACCCGCCGTTTCGTTGACAAGCTGGGCCTGCCAAGCGCCCGCATCCCACTGCGTAAGAATGATGAGCCGCTCATTGTGAATGAGCCTTATGTTCTTGTCTGCCCCACCTACGGGGGAGGGGCCTCTGTTAGCCGCGAGAACTCTCGCCCTGTTCCGGGGCAAGTCATTCGTTTTCTCAACAATGAGCACAACCGCGGCCTCATCCGCGCGGTTATCTCCGGCGGAAACAGTAACTTCGGCGCAGACTTTGGCAAGGCCGGAGACGTAATCTCCGCCAAGTGCAAGGTGCCCTACGTTTATCGCTTCGAGTTACTTGGTACCGATGAAGACGTTAAGATTTGCAGGGAAGGCCTGCTGGCGAACGCAACGGCCCTAGGGCTGGAAGCCGCTGCCTAAACTTATAAAAATAGGTAACTGTGCAATGCGCAGTTACCTTACATATTTTTCTAAACCGTTTCTCACCGCGGCGTAAGACATGCGCTGCCAAGCAAAGGAAGGCTCCAAAAGCCGTGACAACGCAATTGGGCAAGACCGTAGCCGAACCAGTGAAGCCAGAAGAACAGCTTGATTACCACGCTCTGAATGCCTTGCTGAACCTTTACGACGAAGAGGGCAAGATTCAGTTCGATAAGGACCACGAGGCTGCCAACCAGTTCTTCCTGCAGCATGTCAACCAGAACACGGTCTACTTCCACGACTTGGAAGAAAAGATGCGTTACCTGGTGGAAAACGAGTACTACGAGCCAGCTCTGCTCGAGCAGTACGACTTTGACTTCATCAAGTCCCTATTCAAGCGCGCTTATTCCTATAAATTCCGCTTCAAGTCCTTCTTGGGTGCGTACAAGTATTACACCTCTTATACGCTCAAGACTTTTGACGGCCGCCGTTACCTCGAGCGCTTCGAGGACCGCGTTTCTATGACAGCTCTGTTCTTGGCAGACGGTGACACCACCATCGCTGAGCACCTCGTCGACGAAATCATGACCGGCCGCTTCCAGCCGGCCACCCCGACCTTCCTCAACGCTGGCAAGGCGCAGCGCGGCGAGCTCGTTTCCTGCTTCCTCCTGCGTATCGAGGACAACATGGAGTCCATCGGCCGTTCCATTAACTCTGCGCTGCAGCTTTCCAAGCGCGGCGGCGGCGTGGCACTCTTACTGTCCAACATCCGCGAGGCCGGCGCTCCGATCAAGCACATCGAGAACCAGTCCTCCGGCGTTATCCCAGTCATGAAGCTGTTGGAGGATTCCTTCTCCTACGCAAACCAGTTGGGTGCGCGTCAGGGCGCAGGTGCCGTCTACCTCAACGCGCACCACCCAGACATCATGAACTTCCTCGACACCAAGCGTGAGAATGCTGACGAGAAGATTCGTATCAAGACTCTCTCCCTGGGTGTCGTCATCCCGGACATCACCTTCGAGCTGGCTAAGAAGAACGACGATATGTACCTGTTCTCGCCATACGACGTCGAGCGCGTCTACGGCAAGGCCTTCGGTGACATCTCCATTACCGAGCACTATGAAGAGATGGTCGAGGACCCACGCATCCGCAAGAAGAAGGTCAACGCCCGTCACTTCTTCCAGACCATCGCCGAGCTGCAGTTTGAATCCGGTTACCCGTACATCATGTTCGAGGACACCGTGAATAACGCGAACCCGGTCAAGACCGGTCGCATCAACATGTCCAACCTCTGCTCGGAGATCCTGCAGGTCAACTCTCCGTCCGTATTTGCCGACGATCTCAGCTACGAGACCATGGGCTCCGATATCTCCTGCAACCTTGGTTCGCTGAATATCGCCACCACCATGGATTCCCCAGACTTCGCTCTGACCGTCGAGACCGCCATCCGTGGTCTAACCGCAGTGGCTGATAAGACCGCTATCAACTCCGTACCTTCCGTTCGCAAAGGCAACGATGATTCCCACGCCATCGGCCTTGGCCAGATGAACCTCCACGGTTTCTTGGGCCGCGAGCACATCGAGTACGGCTCTGAGGAAGCACTGGACTTCACCAACGCCTACTTCGCCGCGGTCCTCTACGCTGCTTTGCGCGCTTCCAACAAGATTGCCCGCGAGCGCGGCGAATACTTCTCCGAGTTCCCGCAGTCTGAGTACGCCTCCGGCGAGTTCTTCGATCGTTATGACCCAGCCGAGTTTGCCCCACGCACTGCACGTGTGCAGGAACTTTTCGACGCCTCGTCTATCCACACCCCAACTGCGGAAGACTGGGCTGCGCTGAAGGCGGACGTCGCCAAGCATGGCCTCTACAACCGCAACCTACAAGCAGTGCCGCCGACAGGCTCTATTTCTTATATCAACAACTCGACCTCTTCGATTCACCCAATTGCGTCGAAGATCGAAATCCGTAAGGAAGGCAAGATCGGCCGCGTCTACTACCCGGCGCCGCACATGGACAACGACAATCTGGAGTACTTCAAGGACTCCTACGAGATCGGCTACGAAAAGATCATCGATACCTACGCTGCCGCCACCAAGTACGTGGATCAGGGCTTGTCCCTGACCTTGTTCTTCAAGGACACCGCCACCACCCGCGATATCAACAGGGCGCAGATTTACGCATGGCGCAAGGGCATCAAGACCTTGTACTACATCCGCCTTCGTCAGATGGCGCTTGAAGGAACCGAAGTCGAAGGCTGCGTTTCCTGCATGCTCTAACTGCAAAGAGCCCTCACCTTAACGGGTGAGGGCTCTACTTTTGTTCTTGTGTTTGTTTCGCTCTTTTCGCCTTGCTTGTTTGCTTCTTTCCCCTTGCTTGGCGCAAAGGAGCCTTTTAAGCCTTCGCTCCGGCGCTTGCGCGGGCCTCGTCCAGGATGGCCCGCGCGATATTCTCCGCATCGTCTGGGCGTTGCTCCGCGATTGCGCGCGCCAACTCTTGATGCAAGTGGGCGGTGCCGGCGATGGGGTTGCGCTTTTCCGAACCGAAAACTGACTTTCCTTTGAGCATTGAGAGTAGGGAAGGGGTAAGCGCCGCGAACATCTCGTTGCCCGAAGCGTGCAGCACCATACTGTGGAAGCGCAGATCCGTAGCTAGCTCTTCGCCAACTCGGCGGGAAGGCTTCATCTCCAACTCGTGGAGACGCTTTGCGGGCTCCAGGATTTCTTCTCTTTCCTCTTCCGTTGCTTCCGTGGCGGCCATCCTTGCGGCGATCGGTTCGATGGCAAGGCGGAGCTGGTTGAGAGAATTGAGCTGCTTTTTCTGGGAAGCCTCGCAAGCTAGGCGCCAGTCAATAATCGATTGATCGAATACTGACCACTCGCTCAACGGAAGAACCGTAATACCGACGCGCCGTGAGGAAGAAACCATGCCTAGCTGCTCCAGAGCGCGCATAGCCTCGCGGGCAACGGTGCGCGAAATGTCGAAACGCACGCAGATATCCCGCAAGGTGAAGCGCTGGCCGGTTTCAATGGTGCCGCTTACTATTTCTGCGCCGATTTCGTCCAGAACCGTATTGAGCAGGGGAGTAGGAGACTCGCTGGTGCTGGTCACCGTAGGGGATCCTCCTTTTGTGAGACCGCAGTTTGAGAGTGCACGAGGCAAAGCTGAAAGAGAATAATTTCCGGCATCCATAAGCCAGTCTTGAAACGTAAATACATCTTAAGCGATTGCCGAATCGATCGCTTTCAATGCGTGCAATAGTTTTTGAATTGCGTTCAACCTCTAAACTTTTGGGCTGCGCTCCAAAGTTGTATTTCCCGGCTTTTCTAAGGCCCAGATTAGGCAGCCTTTGATTCCGCCCTTGAGACCACGTTTAGGCCGCATTTGAGACCGCTGTTTAGACCGCTTTCTAAAGGTGCAGCGCTCATTGTTGGCCGGGCCTAGGGTGGTACGCTCGTCGGAGAAAGGTTAACCGCAGTTAGCCCAAGATGAATTCCGTTTAAGAAGAAAGTGGAGTCTGACCGTGTCGCACGAGTATGACGAGTACATCGCTAGTCACGCAGAGCCTGTGAAGGCGATTAACTGGAACACCGTTCCAGACGATAAAGATTCCGAGGTCTGGGACCGCCTTACCGGCAACTTCTGGTTGCCAGAGAAGGTGCCTGTTTCCAACGACTTGCAGTCTTGGAAGACCTTGACTGAGCACGAGCAGCAGACCACCATGCGTGTCTTCGCGGGTCTTACCCTCCTCGACACCATTCAGGGCACCGTTGGTGCTGTCTCTTTGCTGCCAGATGCAAAGACTCCGCACGAGGAAGCCGTCTACACCAACATCGCTTTCATGGAGTCGGTTCACGCGAAGTCCTACTCAAACATCTTTATGACGCTGGCTTCCACTCCGATGATCAACGATGCATTCCGTTGGTCTGAGGAAAACGAGAATCTTCAGCGCAAGGCAAAGATCGTCATGTCCTACTACAAGGGCGCCGATCCGCTGAAGAAGAAGGTCGCCTCCACTTTGCTTGAGTCCTTCCTCTTCTACTCCGGCTTCTATCTGCCGATGTACTTCTCTTCCCGCGCTAAGCTCACCAACACCGCGGACATCATCCGCCTGATCATTCGCGACGAAGCCGTTCACGGCTACTACATCGGCTATAAGTTCCAGAATGGCTACAACGAGCTTTCTGAAGCAGAGCAGGCAGAAATTAAGGAATACACTTTCGATCTTCTCTACGATCTCTACGACAACGAGATCGACTACACCGAGGATCTTTACGACGAGCTCGGCTGGACCGAAGACGTCAAGCGCTTCCTGCGATACAACGCCAACAAGGCGCTGAACAACCTCGGCTTCGAGGGGCTGTTCCCGGCGGACGAGACCCGCGTTTCTCCGGCCATCTTGTCTTCGCTGTCTCCGAACGCGGATGAGAACCATGACTTCTTCTCTGGCTCTGGTTCCTCTTATGTCATTGGTAAGGCAGAAGACACCACCGATGAGGACTGGGACTTCTAACTCGTTCCGCCAGCTCGGCTGCCACCTCCCTCTCTTGAGTCGCATAATTAACAGCGACTGTTGAGCGTTGGGAGTCACGCGCACTTCCAAGGATTAATCAATCTTCCGGTTGATTACCTTAGGGGGTGCGTTTCGTCGTTTTGACGCCAGGCAACCGCAAAATCCTGTGGCGAGAATCACGCAGAAGTGCAATGGTTTTGGGGCAGGTTTTCGGCCGGTGGCCGTCGCGCTGGGAATTTTCGAAAAATACTGCCTAAAAACGGGGTTAACTAGCTTCTATGGTCATTGGGGAAAGCTGGAAATTTCACAGCGAAGTCCCCTAATATAAGTCGAGTAAACCTAGGTGTTGTGGCGCTAAGGCTTATTTTTAGGCTTTGACGTGCATGGCACTTGTTCTTCAGGAGGAAATTAATGACCGCTGTGGCGCCAAGGCTCGACGATTACGTCGCGCCAACCCGTCCAGAGCCGACTGGCAATGCCAAGACCGGCTCTAAGGCTTGGGTAATGCTTACCACCACCGACCACAAGCAGCTAGGCATCATGTACTTGATCATGTCCTTCAGCTTCTTCTTCCTCGGTGGCTTCATGGCCCTGTTGATTCGTGCTGAGCTTTTCAGCCCGGGTCTGCAGTTCC
This sequence comes from Corynebacterium sp. HMSC076D02, assembly GCF_001813815.1. Taxonomy (NCBI): domain Bacteria; kingdom Bacillati; phylum Actinomycetota; class Actinomycetes; order Mycobacteriales; family Corynebacteriaceae; genus Corynebacterium; species Corynebacterium sp. HMSC076D02. Next base: position 208,653 of record NZ_KV814045.1, on the reverse strand, counting down.
TGTCCAACGAGCAGTTCAACCAGCTGTTCACCATGCACGGCACTGTGATGCTGCTGCTGTTCGCTACTCCCGTTGTGTGGGGTTTCGGTAACTACATCCTGCCGCTGCAGATTGGCGCGCCGGACGTTGCCTTCCCACGTCTGAACGCATTCGGCTTCTGGATCACCCTGACCGGCGGTATCGTAATGCTGCTTGGTTTTGCCACCCCAGGTGGTGCTGCTGACTTCGGTTGGACCATGTATGTCCCGCTGGCTGACTCTGTCCACACCCCAGGAATCGGTGCCGACATGTGGATTGTCGGTGTTGGCGCTACCGGTGTTGGCACCATTGCTTCCGCAGTCAACATGATCACCACCATCCTCACCCTGCGTGCGCCTGGCATGACCATGTTCCGCCTGCCGGTATTCACCTGGTGTATCTTCACCGCTTCCGTCATCGTTCTGATGATCTTCCCGCTGCTGACCTCTGCAGCACTGGGCATCCTGTATGACCGCAAGCTCGGCGGCCACATCTACGACTCCGCTAACGGCGGCGCCATCCTGTGGCAGCACCTCTTCTGGTTCTTCGGCCACCCTGAGGTTTACGTCCTGGCACTTCCGTTCTTCGGCGTTATCTCCGAGGTCGTTCCGGTCTTCTCCCGTAAGCCAGTCTTTGGCTACATCGGCCTGGTGTTCGCGGTTCTGGCCATCGGCTCCCTGTCCATGGCTGTGTGGGCGCACCACATGTTCGTTACCGGCGCTATCCTGCTGCCGTTCTTCTCCTTCATGACCTTCCTCATCGCGGTTCCGACCGGCGTTAAGTTCTTCAACTGGGTAGGCACCATGTGGAAGGGCCACATCACCTGGGATACCCCGATGATCTTCGCTATGGGCTTCATGTCCACCTTCCTCTTCGGCGGTATGACCGGCGTTATGCTCGCTTCCCCGGCACTGGACTTCCACCTTGCTGAGTCCTACTTCCTGATTGCGCACTTCCACTACACCCTGTTCGGTACGGTTGTGTTCTCCGCGTTCGCAGGTCTGTACTTCTGGTTCCCGAAGATGACCGGCCGCATGCTCGACGAGCGCCTCGGCAAGATTCACTTCTGGCTGACCTTCATCGGCTTCCACGGCACCTTCCTTGTCCAGCACTGGGTGGGCAACATGGGTATGCCACGTCGCTACGCTGACTACCTCGAGTCTGATGGCTTCACCGTCTACAACCAGATCTCCACGATCTTCTCCTTTGTCCTCGGTGCTTCCGTTATCCCGCTGGTTTGGAACGTCTTCAAGTCCTGGCGCTACGGCGAGATCGTTACCGTTGATGACCCTTGGGGCTACGGTAACTCCCTCGAGTGGGCTACCTCCTGCCCGCCGCCGCGCCACAACTTCGTTTCCCTGCCGCGTATCCGCTCTGAGCGTCCGGCCTTCGAGCTGCACTACCCGCACATGGTTAAGCGCATGCGCGAGGAAGCGCACGTCGGCCACCACTAGAGCTTTTAGCACTGACTGTTAAGCACTAGAGCTAGCCGCTTTACTCCTGACAACCGCCTCCCCAACTGCACTTGCAACGGGGGAGGCGGTTTTGTGCGTTCAAGGCACTATCCAAGTCGAATGCTTGGCGATTACTCCCATTTCCATCGATTCGCGTGGGATACTAACCGAGTGGATTATCAAGCTGACAACGTAAAGGTTCCCGCGTGTGATACCTTCGCGGTGATTACGACTTCCGGCCCCGATAAGCCTGGCGTATCGGCGGCATTCTTCCGAGTGCTCTCTTCGCATAGCGCGGAGCTTGTCGATGTCGAGCAAGCCATCTTTTCGGGCCGCATCTCGCTTTCGGCCTATGTCCGTGTTGCTGGCGAAAGATTGCCGCAACTGGAACATGGTCTGCGCAATACGTTGAGTATCTATAACCAACAGGTGACTCTGTCTGTAGAAGAGGCAGAGTCCGGCTCCCGCCCGCGCTCGACTCACTCGGTGGTGATTCTGGGGGAGCAGTTATCAGCCCAGACTATGTCATCACTTGCTCAGTGCCTGGCAAACTTCGATGCGAATATCGATCGCATTCGCGGGTTGTCGACTTCCCCGCTTTTAGGATTCGAACTATTCATTAGCTTGGAAGGCTCTGCCGATCCAGTCCGTGCAGCTTTGGCGCAGTTGTCGAATGAGCTTGGCGTTGACATCGCGATCGAGAGAGCGGGCCTGCAGCGTAGGGCAAAGCGCCTCGTGTGCTTCGATTGCGATTCCACTCTTATCACAGGAGAGGTCATCGAAATGTTGGCCGCTCACGCAGGCAAAGAAGCAGAAGTCGCTGCAGTAACCGAAAGGGCAATGCGGGGCGAGCTCGATTTTGAGCAGTCTCTTCGTGAGCGTGTAGCTACTTTGGCTGGCTTGGACGTGGCAGTAGTCGACGAAGTTGCTCAGCAGTTGGAGCTTACCCCAGGAGCGCGGACAACCGTGCGAACCCTAAAGCGGATGGGGTATCGCACTGCTGTAGTCTCCGGCGGATTTATCCAAGTGCTGGAAAGCCTTGCCAAGGAACTGGAGCTTGACTATGTGCGCGCTAATACCCTGGAGATCGTCGACGGAAAGCTCACCGGCCGTGTTATCGGCAAGGTCGTCGACCGAAAGGCGAAGGAAGAATTCCTTCGCGAGTTCGCCGCGGACTCGGGTCTCCTGATGAGCCAAACAGTCGCAGTTGGGGATGGCGCCAATGACATCGATATGATCACTGCTGCGGGCCTCGGAATCGCGTTCAATGCGAAACCTGCGCTTAAAGAAGTCGCTGATGCTTCCGTCAATCATCCGTATATGGACGAAGTTCTCCAGATTCTTGGGGTGCCCGCAGAGGAGATTGCAATTGACTAGCTTTGATGTTGCACATGCACGTCTGGTGAGCGCCATGGACTCGCGCAACTGGCGTGACGACCCAGAAGATCCTGCAAAGCCAGAAACCGTTCAAGCAATGCAGATTGCGTTGCATATCCCAAAGCAGCCCGTTCCGAGCCGAACTGAGGTCCTTGAGGCCGCAGCCCAGGCAGTCGTGGCGGTATGCCTCGACGAGCGAGCAGGCGAGGATGGTGCTTTCGCCGAAGCGCTCGCGCAGTGGTATGGACACCGCATTCGCAAGGTCGCACGCCGTGCGCGGAACAAAGCATGGAGCGATGTCCAACAGCTACCTGGCGTAACCGTTAGCGATCGTGCTCGTGCTTTTGTGCCTTCTGCGGTCGCTGATGTTGAACCGGCCATTCGGAAACTACAAATCGGTCACACCGACTTAGAGCGGGACGAACCAGGCCCAGCAGCACCGGATACGCCGGCTATTTACGTCGATGGTTCGCTAGGAATGTCGGCCGGTAAAGCAGCGGCCCAGGTGGGGCATGGGTCGATGATGCTTGCGGCGGCAATGAGCCTCGACGAGGCGCGGGCGTGGGCTGAGCGCGACTTCGCGCTTTCAGTACGCGAGGTAAGCCACGCCGACTTCCAAGAAGCCTGCGCGCGACCTGAAGCCGTCATCATCCGCGACGCCGGCTTTACCGAGGTCGCCCCTGACTCTGCTACTGTGTGTGCGCTGCCACGAGCCGTTTAAGCGCTGCCTTTACCGTCTCGGAATCGGTTGTTGTCCAAAAACGCGGCATGGATGCTTTCAGGAATCCGCCGTAGCGTTTGGTTTCGAGGCGGCTATCCAAGACTGCGACGACACCGCGGTCATTGATCGAGCGCAATAACCGTCCAGCTCCCTGTGCCATGAGCAGTGCCGCATGAGTTGCAGATACCTCCATGAACCCACTGCGCCCTGCTGCCTGCGCGGCCTCGGTACGCGCTTGCATGAGGGGATTATCGGGGCGGGGGAAGGGGATGCGGTCAATCAGCACGAGTGAGCAGGAAGGCCCCGGCACGTCGACGCCCTGCCAGAGCGTGAGCGTACCGAAGAGGCAAGAGTTTTCGTTCTTACTGAATTTGTCGACAAGCGCTCCAATCGAGTCTTCGCCTTGGACATAAATATCAAAAGGCAGCTTCGCTTTGAGCTCCTGCGCTGCCTGTTCAGCAGCGCGCCGCGAGGAGAATAACCCGAGGGTCCGGCCGCCTGCGGCCATGATGAGCTCACGCATTTCCTCGAGTGTCTCTGTAGCGAGCCCATCGCGGCCTGGCTGTGGCAAGTGCTTGGCTACGTAAAGGATTCCCTTCTCGGCGGGGTTAAAAGGAGTGCCCGCATCGAGGGAGTCCCACGTTCCTTTCGGCATGCCCCATTGCGCGGCCATAGCATCGAAGCGGCCACCGAGCGCAAGGGTTGCCGAGGTAAGCACAACAGTCTGTTCGCCGAAGAGTTTCTCGTGGAGCATGCCAGCGATGGACAAGGGAGCGACAGCCAACGTATCGATCATCGAACGCTCATCGCGCTCTACCCACACCACGTCTTCCTGCGCGGAAGGATCACCAGTGGCGAAGACATCCAGAATACGGGCAACTGCCTCGGACATAGTGACCAAGTGATTGGCCAAGTTCTGGCGTTCGGCGAAGGTTTCTGGATCGTTTGTCTGCTCACCTTCAGGCGCGCGAGCGATGGCTTCCTTGCAATCGCGTAGAGTATCGCCCAGCGCGGTCAGCTGTTGCTTGGCATTGTCCGGCATATCGATCCAGCGGCCGGGCGGAAACTCGCCTAGAAGCATCACGAATTCATCGGCCATCTGCGAAAGCCTCTGGTCTTTGCCTTGCGCGCCAAGAGACTTAGCACGGTTAGCCGCCATCTTGATTGCACGACCGGTGATTTCCGCAGTAGACACCGAGGTGATACGCCCATCGAGTTCGTGGGCCTCATCGATGATTACAACTTCGTGCTCGGGGAGAATATTGATATCCGATACCGCATCGATGGCAAGCAGGGCGTGGTTCGTCACCACGATGTTGACATCCGCTGCTTTTCGACGCGCCGCCTCAGCAAAGCAGTCCTCACCGTGCGGGCAACGCGATGCGCCGAGGCATTCGGCAGAAGTGACAGAAACTTGGCGCCAAGCTAAGTCGGGGACGCCAGGATCAAGGTCGTCGCGGTCACCCGATTCGGTCTCATCCGCCCACTCATAGATGCGCTGAATATGCCGGCCCATTCGGGAGACTTCTTGTTCTTCCATCAGGGCATCTTCCGCCGCCAATTCCTCGGCTCGCGCCACCTTGTTCATGCAGAGGTAGTTGGAACGGCCCTTCATGATTGCGAATGTGGGCTTAACTTCCATTACCGCTTCCAGAGCGTCGACCAATCGCGGAAGGTCACGCTCAACAAGCTGACGCTGCAGCGCCAAGGTAGCAGTTGAGACGATGACGGTGTGCCCGGAGTTCTGTGCATGCCTGATCGCCGGAACCAGATAAGCCAGCGACTTGCCCGTACCGGTGCCAGCCTGCACCGCAAGATGGCGCTCTGACTCGAGCGCGCGCGTGACTGCATTTGCCATCTTCATCTGGCCATCACGCCGCGCGCCGCCGAGCGCTTCGACGGCAGTATCGAGGAGCAGTTCCGTGGTTTGATTCAAAGGCTGGTTGCTCACTCGACACAGTCTAGCTACTTGCCACACTAAGTAAGAACCCAGAGGCTTAGCCAACCGCAGCAATGCCGGAGCAATGCTGAAGGCATGCCGAATTGGCCTTTCGAGCTGTCCTTGAAAGGCTAGGGCTAATCTTGAAAGGCTAGGGCTAATCAACTCGGCACGCGATGGGGTCAGCGAAAGGCGGGATGAACATGACGCCTTGTTTAGTTCGCCGATAGGTAGCATGTTCTGCTTTCAGGCCGTTGTGGTAACGACACAATGGCAATAGGTTTCCGGCATTTGTTTCGCCTCCCGACTTCCAAGGGGTGATGTGGTCAACCTGGCAGTCTGTGCCGGGAATCGTACATCCGGGATGCGCGCATTGTGGAAATGTCGAAAGCGCCATGTCCCTTTGTTTCGCATTGGCAAAACGCTGCATACGATACTGATTAACTGGCCCGTGCCGCGGATGAACGAGGGTTGCAAGTCCCTGCTGGGCTAAGCGTTCAGTGACAAAATCGGCGCCGTTGCGCACCGTACCGTCGGTTGCTCGTAGCTGTATTTCTTCCCCAGCGCCTTGTGCGATTTGGGTGAGTTCGTCGAGCGTAATGATGACGTTGGCTACACGCGCTGGGGCAGGAGCGACGTCGCTAAGCGAGGCCTCACCCCGCCCTAATTTTTCGAAGCCTCTTAGGATTGCCGACTCACTAGGGGTAACGGAATCGCTAAGGCCGGTGATCCGCTGGAGAGCATCCTTCAGCCAAGGTTTGTCGGTGGTAATGGCCAGCCGCATCCATCCGTTCGCGCCGTGGGAAAAGCTGGCGCGTGGTTTCCGCGGTGGCTTCTTGATGAGTTTGCGGGCGGTGGCGTCGATAAGGTGCTCCGGTGTGGCACAAAGGCGAGCGCGTATCTGCCAGGAGTTGCGTACCTTCGCTAGTTTTCCCTCGATCTTCTCTAGAACGCGCAGGCTATGGCCTTGGGACTGAGCATTTGCGCGGGCTGCGGCCTGGAGGCGTGTGGCATGAGTCTTTCCGTAATAAACCTCGGCGAGGCGCACGGCCATGGTTGCATCGACACGGCTTACACCCATGCGCGTGAGAGCGCGGACGTCTAGACCAGCGATGGGCTCTAGGCTGGTGACGTCGAGCCGCAACGCTGCGATAAGCGGTGGGTGCGTGGTTGTCATAGCCCTGACAGTAGGGGCTGCCAAGAAGACAAAACAAGAGGCAATTTTCTGCCTGTGGATAACTCTCGGCCGGTCTAGTCTGGTGCCTAGCAGCCCGGTCAGCTTCGTTTATTCGTCAACAAAGTTATCCACAGCTGTGGCTTTGCCAGCGGAGTTACGAGTGCTCAGGAAATCCCACCAGGCGGGTCGGAACTGCCGGCTCATCGCGAGTAAGCGCAAGGCCTTCCCACGGCAGGGTGGTAATCGCTTGGGCACGATATTCGCGGGCCTGGTGCAGGTTGGGCAGTCCCTCGACAATCTCTCCGTCACGCATTAGCGGGACTGTCATCTCGCGGGTGGAAAGAGTGCCAGTGTCAGGATCCGCGGCGTCGAAAGGCAGCACAATCTCCTCGACCGCGACACCTGTGGAGCGGTAGGTGCGCAAAGCACGCTTGGCGCCGCCTTGCGATTGCTTCGAAGAAGAACGCTTTGCCACCGGATGGCCCTCTACCTCAACGACCTTGTAGACCATGCCGGCAGTTGGCGCGCCGGAGCCGGTAACGACGGAGGTACCCACGCCGTAGACGTCAACCGGATCGCCACGTAGGCCCGCGATGGCGAACTCGTCGAGGTCGGAGGAGACCACAATCTTGGTGTTGTGGTTGCCTAGGTCGTCGAGTTGTTTGCGCACGCGGCGGGTAACTGGGCCGAGATCACCGGAATCGATACGTACTCCGCCCAACTGCGGACCAGCTACCTTCACTGCGGTTTCGACACCCTTGGTGATGTCATAGGTATCGACCAAGAGGGTGGTATCGACTCCGAGCGTTTCAATCTGGGAGCGAAACGCTGCTTCCTCATTGTGTGAGCCATCCTCGTTGACGTGCGCTAGCGTCCAAGCGTGGGCAGCGGTGCCAGAGACGGGTATGTCGTAGCGGTATCCGGCCTCCAGATTCGAGGTGGCGTTGAAGCCCGCCAGGTAGGCGGCTCGGGCAGCGGTGACTGCGGCATATTCGTGGGTGCGGCGGGAGCCCATTTCAATGATGGGGCGCCCATCTGCAGCGGTAACCATTCGCGAGGCTGCCGACGCCACTGCCGAGTCGGAGTTCATGATCGACAGGATGACGGTCTCTAGGATTAGGCACTCGCCGAAGGTGCCCCGAACGGTAAGCAGGGGAGTGTTAGGGAAATAAATCTCGCCCTCGCGGTAGCCGTCGATGTGACCGGAAAAGCGGTAGTTGCGCAGGTACTCTTTGGTCTGCTCATCGAGAAAGTCCATCTGCGCCAGCTGCTGGGCGGTGAACTGGAAATCTCGAACCGCACGCAGCACGCGCTCAGTGCCGGCGACCACGCCATAACGCCGCTCATTGGGTAGACGGCGGGCAAAAACTTCGCAGGTCACCTGGCGGTGCGCGGAACCGTCTTTGAGCGCTGCTTGGAGCATGGTCAGCTCGTACTTATCGGTCAGCAGCGCTGTGGAGCGGTCAGGGTCGGAGGGAAAAGTATGTTCGGCGATGTTAGTCACATCGGAAATGGTACCTAGCGGCCAACTTCTTAGCAGCGATTACTCCTTTAATCTTTTAATGCATGTGTAGAAATTTCGATAGGGTAGAAGGCATGAATGCGCACTTTGCTCTACCTGGTGGTTCTGTCCGCCTGGGGTCGCCCATGGCCACTCCGGAATTAGATGAGGCCATCGAGGTCGCTATTGCAACCAGCGAAAACCTCCCTTGGATGTGCATCGTTTGGGACGACCCAGTCAATTTGATGAGCTACGTTTCCTACGTCTTCCAGACGGTTTTAGGCTACGACAAAAAGCGCGCAAACGAGCTGATGATGCAGGTCCATACTGAAGGCAAGGCTGCGGTATCGACGGGCGAGCGCGACAAAGTCGAGGCAGACGTAAAGAAGCTGCAGATTGCTGGTCTGTGGGCCACGATGCAGCAGGCAGGCTAGGAAGGCACAGGCAGATGCAAGCTTGGAAAAAGAAGAAGTCGCTGATGCGCGCGGCGCGTTACACCACCATTTTGGAGCCGATGGAGCGCGAGGTTTTAGGTGACCTCACCTCTACTGTCTCTGAGGCGATTATTGCCCGTGCTCAGTCTGCCCCGCAGGATGAGCTTGCGCAGATGCTGGATATGCCAACTGGGCATACGGAAGCGCCGGAAGACCCTTCCTTGGCTCGTCTTTTCCCTGACTTTGAGAAGCCGGGGGATGAGGAATACGAAGGCGATAACTCTCTTCTGCGTTCTTTGCATGAAAATGACATTGCGCGCGCAAAGCTGAAGAACCTGCAGGTTATTAACACCGCGTTGGGGCCGACGGGCGGCGTGGAGGTCACTATCAGCGAGGAAGAAGCGCATGCCTTCCTTACGGGTTTGAACGATCTGCGTTTGTTTGTGGCTGCAGGCGATGTCCCGGAGGAATCGATGAGCGAGGACCGCGACATGCTCGTGGAATGGTTGGCTTATTGCCAGGATTCCCTGCTGCAGGTGTTGATGGACTAGATCATGGCGCTTATCTCCATTGGCCATGTCAGCAGGCATGACACTGGCGTCACGGTTTTATTTTGCGGCGCCGAAGGTGCGCTCGCGAGCGTCGACGTTCGTGGCGGCGGCCCAGGCACGCGGGAGACGGATCTCCTCGAGCCACACAACACCGTTGAGCGCGTGCATGCCATCACTTTGGCTGGCGGTTCTGCTTTTGGGCTCGCGGCTGCCGACGGCGTGATGAACGAGCTAGCTTCCCAAGGCATCGGTTTCCCGGTGCTGGGTGAGGACAAGCCTGGTCCGCGTGTGCCGATTGTGCCGGCGGCGGTGATTTTCGATCTCCTTGTTGGCGATGAGCGCCCCACAGCAGCTGATGGTGCAGAGGCGGTGCGGCGCGCTATTGCGGAACATGATGATTCGACGGGCAGCGTAGGCGCTGGTGTGGGCGCTACTGCTGGCAAGCTCCGCGGCGGTTTGGGCTTGACGGAGAAGCAGGTGCGCACGCCGATGGGGCAGTTTACGGTTGGCGCCCTGGTGGTAGCGAACCCAGTGGGCAACGTTGTGGACGCAGAGACTGGGCGCCTGTTTGGTGCACCGCATGCCGCGCCTATCGACGTCGCGCGTTTCGGCCAGCTGCAACACCCCGCGGAGTCCAAGCTCAATACCACGATTGGAGCAGTGTTTTGCGACGCCCCGGTGACCAAGGCACAAGCCAAGCGCTTGGCCATGGTGGGCCATGACGGTATCGCTCGGGCAGTGCGTCCGGCGCATTCGCCGTTGGACGGGGACACGCTTTTCGCGCTGTCGACTGCCACAGAAAACGGTGGGGTTGATATCGCGACGCAAGCGGCGCTGTGCGATGCTGCGGCGGGGGTTGTCGAACAAGCGATAGTCGAGGCAATCGTGAAAGCGGACCCTGGCCTGGGCTTAGAGGCCTATAGCTCCATGCTGGACTAAAGTTATTGCCATTATGACTTCAGGTGATTCCTCGCGTTCTACCGTTTTGAAAAATCGTGGCGATTCAAAAAATTACACCCGCGGCGGGCGCATCCGCACAGGCGTGGGGATTGCCGTGGCCTTTTTGGTTGTGGAATGGGCCGTGCAGTTGGTCAACTACGTGCTTTTTAATGGCAACTTGGCCAACTACGGCATCCACCCGTTGGATTTCAACGGTATCTGGGGCATCTTTACGGCGCCGTTGCTGCACGCGAACTTTGAGCATCTCATCGGCAATTCGGTGCCGGGCGCTATCTTTTGCTTCCTCATTGGTCTTTCTGGCAGGAAAGCCTGGTGGGAGGTCACGATCATCACGGTGCTGATTGCCGGCATTGGCACTTGGCTCCTCGGCGGGCCTGGTACCTCGCACATCGGTGCTTCTTCTTTGGTTTATGGCTGGCTGAGCTATCTCATCGTGCGTGGCTTGTTTAACCGTTCTTTCGTCCAAACGGCATTGGGCGTATTTCTCGGTTTTGCTTATTCGGGCTTGGTGTGGGGCGTGCTGCCGGTCTATGAGGGAGTCTCGTGGCAAGGGCACCTCTTCGGCGCGATCGGTGGTATTGCTGCGGGTATGATCATCACTTCCGACGACCCAGTAAAGGTGGCGAAGAAGTAAATGGCTTCCGCTGCATCCCCGATCGGTATTTTCGATTCCGGCGTGGGCGGACTCACGGTTGCGCGAACGATCATTGAGCAGCTGCCCAACGAGTCCATCATCTACATTGGAGATACTGCGCATTCGCCGTACGGCCCGCGTCCCATCGCTGAGGTGCGCGAGCTATCTACCGCCATTGCAGATGAACTCGTAGAACGCGGCTGCAAGATGATCGTCATCGCTTGCAATACCGCCACGGCGGCCTTCTTGCACGATGCTCGCGAGCGCTATGACATCCCGGTTGTTGAGGTCATCCGCCCGGCAGTCCGACGCGCCATCGCTACTACGCGCAATGGCAAAATCGGCGTTATCGGTACTGAGGGCACCGTGAACTCTGGTGCCTATCAAGACCTTTTCGCTGTCAACCCACACGTCGAGGCGCATGCGGTGGCGTGTCCGGACTTTGTAGGTTTTGTAGAACGGGGGATTACTGCCGGCCGCCAGATCCTCGGCGTCGCTGAGGGCTACCTCGCACCGCTGCAGTCCGCGGGCGTCGACACCCTGGTGCTCGGCTGCACACATTACCCACTGCTCACTGGCGTCATCCAGTTGGCTATGGGTGAGTCCGTCACCCTCGTTTCCTCTGCAGAAGAAACGGCCAAGGACGTGATGCGTATCCTTACTGAAACCGACATGCTGGCGCCGGAAGACGCCACTCCGATCCGTAAATTCGAATCAACCGGTGACCCAGAGACCTTTTCGCGTTTGGCTTCCCGCTTCTTAGGCCCGCAATTGTGACCTACCGCGCGTGACACGGTTTCACGTCTTTTTCACCCCAATCCCAGCAATCGGGAAGGTTTCGTGGAACTATTGGACACATGAAGCTGACGATTCTTGGCTGTTCCGGCTCCGTCCCAGTCCCGGGAAACGCCGCCTCTGGGTATCTGGTGTCCTTTCCTGATGCGCCATCAATCGTGATGGATATGGGTCCTGGAACTTTGGCGCGCCTACAAGAAGCCCAAGACCCCTGCAATGCGCATGTCGCATTTAGCCATCTTCACGCCGACCACTGCATGGACTTTCCCTCGTTGATGGTCTGGCGTCGCTTCCATCCCACGGCGCCTGCGCCTTCGCGCAATTTTTGCCTTGGGCCGTCATATACGCCACAGCATTTGGGTCGTCTTTCCTCCGACGAGGTCGATGGCGTCGACGATATGTCGGATACCTTCGCCTTTTCCCCGTGGATAGACCGTGAAAGTCAGCTCATCGATGACGTCTATATGACACCCTTTAAGGTGATCCACCCAGTGGAGACGTATTCGCTGCGCATGGAGCATGCGAAGACCGGTAAGACCATTACTTACTCCGGCGATACCTGCCCGACCCCCGCGCTTGTCGATGCTGCCCGCGACGCCGACCTCTTCCTCTGCGAGGCCGCATGGGGCGCGACGTCGGAAGGCAAGGCCCCTAACATGCATATGTCGGGCGCGGAGGCTGGCCGCGTGGCGCGGGAGGCGGGCGTCGCTAAGCTGGTGCTCGTCCACCTCCAGCCATGGGGAGATAGTTCAGAAACCCTGCGTGCAGCGCAGGCGGAGTTCGACGGTGAGATCGTCTTGGGCGCGCCGGGCATGGAGTTCGAGCTCTAGTACCCTTGGGTGCATGACTGATTTTTCTCGTGCTGATGGTCGCGCGCTAGACCAAATGCGTAGCGTGCGTATTACCCGTAACTTCACCACCAACCCGGCAGGTTCCGTGCTCGTCGAGTTTGGCAACACCCGCGTGATGTGTACCGCCTCCGTGGAGTTTGGCGTGCCGCGCTTTAAGAAGGACTCCGGCGAGGGCTGGTTGACCGCTGAGTACTCGATGCTGCCGGCAGCCACGCACGACCGCATGCCTCGCGAGTCCATGAAGGGCAAAGTCAAGGGCCGTACTCACGAGATTTCCCGCTTGGTCGGGCGCTCTCTGCGCGCTGCCGTGGACCTTTCCGAGCTGGGCGAGAACACCATCCAGCTCGACTGCGACGTTCTGCAGGCAGACGGCGGTACCCGCACGGCTTCGATTACCGGTGCGTACGTGGCCTTGGCAGATGCTATCGAGTACCTGAAGTCCGAGGGCGTCGTGCCCGGCGAGCCGCTGCTGGACCCAATCGCCGCGGTATCCGTGGGCATCATCGATGGCGAGATTTGCCTCGACCTGCCTTATGAAGAAGATTCCCGCGCGGAGGTCGACCTGAACGTGGTGATGCAGGAAGGCGGCGACTTCGTGGAGATTCAGGGCACCGGCGAGCACGGCTTGTTCGGCCGCGCTGAGCTGAACTCCATGCTGGATGTGGCCCAGAAGGGCTGCACCGAGCTGATTGCTGCGCAGAAGGCTGCTTTGGGATGGTAAAGCTTCTCGTCGCATCGAATAATAAGAAGAAACTTGGCGAGCTCGAACGCATCCTCGCAGACGCGGGAATCGAAGGCGTCGAGTTGCTACCGCTTTCCGCTGTGCCGGCGTATGACGAACCGGTGGAGGACGGACGCACGTTTGCCGATAACGCACTGATTAAGGCCCGTGCTGGCGTTGCCAATACTGGTATCGCCACGATTGCGGATGACTCGGGTATCGCCGTCGAAGAGCTCAATGGAATGCCGGGCGTGCTCTCCGCGCGCTGGTCTGGTCAGCACGGCGATGACCAAGCCAACAACGAGCTGCTTCTCGCACAGATGGCTGATGTTCCCGACGAACGACGCCAAGCCGCCTTCGTCTCCGTGTGCGCATTGGTCACGCCAGACGGCGCGGAACACGTAGCTGAGGGCCGGTGGCCAGGAATGCTGCTGCGCGCACCAAAGGGCGAGAATGGCTTCGGCTATGACCCGCTTTTCCAGCCGGAGGGCGAGCAGCGCTCCTCGGCACAAATGAGCCCGGAGGAAAAGAACGCGGTTTCCCACCGCGGGCGTGCGCTGGCGCAGCTTACTAGCGTCATCGCCAAGCTGGCGTAGCTTTACCCCGGATACACTTGAGGCCCAGCAGATGCTGGGCCTTCTGCTTCTGGACTAAAGCTGGAATTGCTCGGTGACTTCGCGGCGTCGCTTGTATTCCATCCAGAAAGATAGGAAAGGCACAACGCCGGCTAGGGCAGTGGTGATGAGCTTGCCTGCTGGCCACAGCGCACGCGGGCCGAGGATGAGAATCGAAAGCAAGTAAATCATGTAAGCCACGCCGTGGGCCTGGGCAATGTAGAGGCCCCAGTGCGGAATCTCCACGCCGACGATGTACTCGAGAACCATGCGCGCAACCAAGAGAAGTAGGAAGATACCGGTCACGGTTGCGGCGATGGAAAAGAACTTGAGTGGGCCGCGGATGCGGGCCTTACGGTCTGGGTGAACTTGGTTAGTCATGGCCCTACTTTCTAATTCTGGTCGTCGCCACGCCTGCGGCGCTGTTGGTTTAAGGCGTTAAAAGTTTCTACGTCCATCTGCGGGCGCTGCGGCAAGAAGTCCTCATCGATCTTAGTGACTTCGCCTTGCTCGGACTTTGCTTGGTGCTGGTAATCCGTGACACCCATTTCGGCGGCTTCGTTCTCTGCCTCGATGCGCTCATTTTCATAACCTAGGGCGGCCTTATACGCATAGACCACAAAGACAGCGAAGAGCGGCCATTGGAAGGCATAGCCTAAATTTTGGAAGGTGCCGGAGCCGGAGCGGAAGCGCGTCCACTGCCAGTAGGCGAGCAATAAAAAGAGCACCACGAAAAACGCGATGAGGACGATATGCCACCATCGCACTTTCAGCTTTTGCCGCTTTGGCGCTTTGTTATTACTCACCCGTAACAGCCTACTCAACACAAACAAAAAACTGGATTCGGGTGCGCCAGTTTTAGCGTGGGCGTAGAAAACATGTAAACTACTTTCGTTGCAAGCGCCCGTGGCGGAATTGGCAGACGCGCTAGATTTAGGTTCTAGTGTCTTATGACGTGAGAGTTCAAGTCTCTCCGGGCGCACGCTTAGCCTCCGTGTCACACGGAGGCTTTTTGCCGTTCAGGGCTTATTTCTTAGCACCATGAACATTTCACGTGAAGGTAATACTTTCGCAACCTAAGTTTCTTAGGCTCTTGAGGTCCCCTCGGAATCTCATACGGAGAAAATTCATGGTCCTCTCGCATCGTAAAATCGGCATTCTTGTTATCTCTTCGCTGTGCGCAAGCAGCCTCGTTGCCCCACATGCGCTGGCGCAGTCTGCTTCGGAAGGCTCACGCTTTACACTCGGCGTGCTTCCCGATACGCAGTTCTACTCTCGCTATTCCACCCCTGAGACTGGCAACCTCGCGCAGGAGCGCTACGGAAGTGAGCCTTATCGGGCGCAAACCGAATGGCTTGCGGAAAACAAAGACGCCCTAAATATGCAGTTTGCTACTCACTTGGGCGATGTCGTGGACCAGTCTGATGTGGAAGGGGAGTGGAAGGTCGCCGACGAGGCGATGCGTACGCTCGACCAGTCGGATCTTAACTACTCCATCCTTCCTGGCAATCACGACCTGACCGGCGATGCTTCCTACCAGCCTTTCAACCAGTGGTTTGGGGCTGACCGCGCCAAGGAGGCCAACTCGACGTTCCAGGAACGCTTCACTGGGGTCGATTCTGATTCCGAGTACCACATTTTTGAAGCCGAAGGCCAAGAGTATTTGGTCTTGGCCCTTGCATGGCGCGCCAACAACGAGGTGCTGGATTGGGCGCAGCAGGCTATCGATGAACACCCTGACCTTCCGGTAATCCTGACTACCCATGAGGTCTTGAACATTGATGGCTCCGGTGAGGTTTTCTATTCAGACGATTATGGCAAGCACTTGTGGGACGATTTCATCAGTAAAAACGACCAGATTTTCCTCACCATGGGTGGTCATCACCATGGCGCAGGCTACCGAGTGGACAAGAACGACTACGGACACGATGTTGTAGCTATCTTGCAGGATTATCAGATGGCCTATCAGGGCGGAAACGGCCTTTTGGGCGTCCTTGAGTTTGATCTCACCGGCAACGAACTCGAGATGGCAGCGCTTTCGCCATGGGTCGCGCAGAAGCCCCAGGAAGAACTCACGCAATTCGATGAGCTGATTTTGGAGGGCAAGGGCGATAGTTACAAGATTCCGTTCAATTTCGCGGAACGCTTCGCTGATTTTGACCCGCAGTTCCAGGTCGGTGATGAAAACAATGGCGATTTGGCGCAGGAGGCGCGCGATATCGTGTCTGCCGGTTATCGGCCATACGAAATTAAGGCCGATGAGCTTCCGCAGGGTCCGGATGACTTTGTGAAAAATGACAACACTGTCTTCCATTGGCGTCCAGGTGAGGCAAAGGACAAGGAAGGTGCAGCGCTTAACGACGGCGCACCTGCCGGCGCTGGCACCATCATTCCGGATATTGCGGGTGAGGGTGACTTGCATCGTGAAGGTGGCGTCGTTGGCGCAGACCGGGTGACGTATAGCTCGGACCATCACCCATTGTCGTCGGATAGCGGCTCGCTTTATTGGGCTGACCCGGCCGGCAAACCTACGACTGCGGAGTTTAAGTCGGCCAAGGATGCAGCTATTAATCGCTTTGATTCCGATTCGGGCTATACCTTTGAGTCTTTTGTGAAGCTGCCGGAGGACTTTGATGGCGAAAAGCATGGCTGGGGCAGTGCGATTTCGCGGGATTCGCAGATTTCCAAGTTGGTACCGGGCTCGACGGATACTGATCCCACCGTGATGTTCGGTGTGTCGAACCTGCGGGAGTTGCGCTGGTGGGCAGAGCCGGAAGAAGGAAGCGGCTCGACTGTGTGGTCGCACGAGGTGCCGAAGGACGAGTGGATGCACATTGCTGTGGTCAACGACCCAGAAAAGGACACCGTGGAGATGTTCATCAACGGTGCGCCGATTTTGCGTAATGCCAAGGGAACGGAGGGGCTGTTGCCGCGTGACCTGCAGTGGGTAATGGGCGCAGGCCGCGGAGAAGGCCACCCACAAGACCCGTGGTACGGCTGGATCGGCGAGACCCGTCTGAGCAGCGGCGTGCTGGATAAGGAACAGTGGCTAACTGCTCGGGATCATGATGCTGGTGCATCTACTACCGGGTCGGCTTCGGGATCGGCTTCGGGATCGGCAGCCGGGTCTTCCACTGGCTCTACGGCGGGCCTGTCGAGCGGGGCGTCGAGTAGCGGCGGCGTCCTAGCCGCGGTGTTGGTGGGCCTTTTGGCGGTAGTCGGTGGAGGCTTTGCGCTGGCGAATTTCTTGAGCCGAACACTGGGAATTCCGCTGCCACGCTTGCCTTTCTAAAGCTTGCGAAAATCGCGATCGGAAGTGGAAACAATCGGGCGCAGAATGTGATTTTGTGCCCGATTTATCCTGTTACTGAAGTAAATAAACGCTATGTGCATTAAGAATCTGAGCTGGTGTTTAGCTATAGAAATTCGCAACAATGGTTTTCTTCCGATCGGCAGGTAATTCGGAAATTGCTGATAAAAAAGCTATCAATGCGTTGTGGGGAAGCTTACGATCGGGGGCAATTTACCCCCGATCTAAACGGTATGTCCGTCTTTTATGAAATTGATGACCTGCGCGGGCATCGAATAAACACGGATGTGCTCTGTTACACAATTGCTCAAGTAGGAGGGTGCAGTCACGGCTCCTAAAATTGGAGACAAGAGGCGCTCGTCGCTTAAGGGTGAGACCAAAGTTTCCGCTAGGAAACGTACGGAACACAGTGACAGGAAACAGCGGCAAGGCGCCCCGAATCACTTGAATGAAATGTGTCAAACAAGAAGGGAGTCACAATCGTGACCACCGCAACGCAACCGCTGCAGTTTGAAGCCTGGAAAGGATTCGAGCCTGGTCCATGGACTGAAGGCATCAACGTCCGGGACTTCATCCAGCGCAACTACACTCCGTACGATGGAGACGCTTCCTTCCTCGCGGGCCCAACCGAAAAGACCCAGCGCACGTGGGACACCCTCGAAAAGGACTACCTGTCAGTAGAGCGCCAAAAGCGCATTTTCGATGTCGACACCCACACCCCAACCGACATCGATGCTTTCCCGGCCGGCTACATCTCTGAGGATGACGACGTCATCGTCGGCCTGCAGACCGACACTCCGCTCAAGCGTGCCATGATGCCAAACGGCGGCTGGCGCATGGTTGAGCAGGCCATCCGTGAGGCAGGCAAGGAGCCGGAGGAAGACATCAAGAAGATCTTCACCCGCTACCGCAAGACCCACAACGACGCCGTCTTCGATATCTACACCCCACGTATTCGTGCGGCTCGATCATCACACATCATCACCGGTCTGCCTGACGCATACGGTCGCGGCCGCATCATCGGTGACTACCGCCGCGTGGCTCTCTACGGTGTCGACTACCTGATTGCCGAGAAGGACGCTAAGAAGCATGAGGTCGGCGAGCTCGGATTCAGCGAACACTGGGCACGCTACCGCGAGGAGCATGCAGAGCAGATCAAGGCTCTGAAGAAGCTCAAGGCCATGGCTCAGTCCTACGGCTTCGACATCTCCGGT
The DNA here is from genome assembly GCF_001813815.1 of Corynebacterium sp. HMSC076D02. Lineage (NCBI taxonomy): Bacteria > Bacillati > Actinomycetota > Actinomycetes > Mycobacteriales > Corynebacteriaceae > Corynebacterium > Corynebacterium sp. HMSC076D02. Next base: position 190,382 of record NZ_KV814045.1, on the reverse strand, counting down.
CCTGCAAAGACTGCTCACGAAGCTGTTCAGTGGACCTACTTCGGCTACTTGGCTTCCATCAAGTCCCAGGACGGCGCCGCAATGTCCATCGGCCGCCTGTCTGCATTCTTCGACTGCTACTTCGAGCGCGACCTCGCAGCCGGTATCATCACCGAAGAGGACGCACAGGAAATCATCGACCATCTCGTTCTGAAGCTGCGCATCGTTCGCTTCCTGCGCACCGAGGACTACGACCAGATCTTCTCCGGCGACCCATACTGGGCAACTTGGTCTGACGCTGGTTTCGGCAATGACGGCCGCCACATGGTCACCAAGACCTCCTTCCGTCTGCTGCAGACCCTGGTCAACCTTGGCCCGTCACCAGAGCCAAACATCACCATTTTCTGGGACCCAGCACTGCCAGAGGGCTACAAGAAGTTCTGTGCTCACATCTCGATCACCACTTCTTCCATTCAGTACGAGTCTGATAGGCAGATTCGTGAGCAGTGGGGCGACGACGCAGCGATTGCTTGCTGTGTTTCCCCGATGGAAGTTGGCAAGCAGATGCAGTTCTTCGGCGCTCGCGTCAACGCTGCAAAGGCCCTGCTCTACGCCATCAACGGCGGCCGCGACGAGGTCACCGGCAAGCAGGTTGTTGAGGGCTACGACGCTATCCAGGGCGACGGCCCGCTCGACTTCGACGAGGTTTGGAAGAAGTACGAGGAGATGCTCGACTGGGTAGTCGGCACCTACGTCGAGGCTCTGAACATCATCCACTACTGCCACGATAGGTACGCTTACGAGGCAGTCGAGATGGCGCTGCACGATTCCAACATCGTTCGCTCCATGGGCTGCGGCATCGCTGGCCTGTCCATCGTGGCTGACTCCCTGTCCGCCATCAAGTACGCCAAGGTGTACCCGGTCCGTGACGAGTCCGGCCTCATCGTTGACTACAAGACCGAGGGCGACTTCCCGTTCTACGGCAACGATGATGACCGCGCCGACGACATCGCCGCAACCATCGTCCACACCGTGATGGATAAGATTAAGGCCATCCCGATGTACCGCAACGCAATTCCAACCCAGTCCGTTCTGACCATTACCTCCAACGTGGTCTACGGCAAGGCAACCGGTGCTTTCCCATCCGGCCACAAGGCAGGCACCCCGTTCGCGCCGGGCGCAAACCCAGAGAACGGCGCTGACAGCCACGGCATGGTCGCTTCCATGCTGTCGGTGGGCAAGCTGGACTACAAGGATGCGTTGGACGGCATCTCGCTGACCAACACCATCACCCCGTCTGGTCTCGGCCGCACTCCGGAGGAGCGCATCGACAACCTGGTGGGCGTGCTGGACGCAGGCTTCATCATGGAGTCCGAGTAAGCCACCCCGGCAATCAAGTTTCCCCCATTCAACCTCAACTCACTTCAAGGAGTATCACCATGGCAACCCCAACTTTCGACGAGCGCTTGGCAGACATGAAGGCTAACCGCGACGAGCACCAGATGAACGCGGGCCTGTACCACGCAAACATCAACGTTCTGGACAAGGCAACCCTCGAGGACGCTGTCGAGCACCCAGAGAAGTACCCGAACCTGACCGTCCGTGTTTCTGGCTACGCAGTTAACTTCGTCAAGCTGACCAAGGAGCAGCAGCTCGACGTTATCTCCCGTACCTTCCACCAGGGTTCATAAAAAATGGCTGATGGCATTACTGGAGTCGTGCACCTCGACCCCCAAGCGGGCGAGAAGGTGCGCGGTGCGGCCGCCGGCCTAGGTACCGATAACTCCCTCGACGAGATCAAGCGCCCGGAGCTCATGGAGGCACGCCGTACTGGCGATATCGCCTTGGTGCACTCCTGGGAGCTGGTGACCTCCGTCGATGGTCCAGGTACCCGCATGACGATGTTCATGTCCGGTTGCCCACTGCGCTGTCAGTATTGCCACAACCCAGACACCATGGAGATGAAGGTGGGCACCCTCGAGCGCATCGAGGACGTCGTCAAGCGCATCAAGCGCTACAAGCCCATCTTCAAGACTTCCGGTGGCGGTCTGACCATCTCAGGTGGCGAGCCGTTGTTCCAGATTGCGTTCACGCGCCGCGTGCTCAAGGAAGTCCACGATGCGGGTATCCATACCACCATCGATACCTCGGGCTTTTTGGGTACGCGCCTGCGGGACGAAGACCTGGAAAACATCGATCTTGTGCTTCTCGACGTCAAGTCTGGCGACGAAGAAACCTACAAAAAGGTCACTCGCCGCGAGCTGCAGCCAACCATCGATTTCGGTGACCGGCTGTCGGCGATGGGTAAGCCGGTGTGGATCCGCTTCGTGGTGGTTCCAGGCCTGACGGATTCCCCGGAAAATGTGCGAAACGTCGCCAAGATCGTGGGGCGTTGGAGCAACAACGTTGAGCGTATCGAGGTGCTTCCGTTCCACAACATGGGTGCTGATAAGTGGCATGAACTGGGCTATCCGTACACCCTTGAGGATACGAAGCCGCCAAAGCCGGAGGATATCGAAGCAATTCGTGACGTCTTCCGCGACAAGGGCTTCACCGTTTACTAAACGAGTGTTCCCTGAATAAGAAAAGTTTTTAGCGCTGTGCCGTTTGGTACAGCGCTAAACTTTTATCCATGACTCGCCGTTTCGGATATCCAGTAAAAGAGCACACACTTTCCGTCCCTTGGGACTACAACGACCCGCAACAGGGCACGTTTGAGCTCTATGCCCGCGAAATCGGTGACCCGGATAAGCCCGCCATTCTCTATAACCAGGGCGGGCCAGGCTTCCCAGCCCCGCGTCCACTGGGGCCGACGGGCGTTATTGGGAAGGGCTTGGAGCGGTTTCGCTGGATCTTGATGGACCAGCGTGGCACGGGGCGCAGCTATCGCATTGATGAGCTTTCCGACGCCGCCGACTTAAGCGTCGATCGCCTTAAACTACTGCGCCAGGACAACATCGTGCGCGATGCGGAGCGGCTGCGTGAGTACCTTGGCATCGACAAGTGGTCTTTGTTCGGCCAGTCCTTTGGCGGATTCTGCATCACGAGCTATGTCTCCTTGTTCCCCGAGTCAGTGGACAAGGCCTTCCTGACCGGCGGCCTACCGACCTTGGACAAGGGCGCAGACGATCTTTACCGTTCCACGTTCACCAAGCTCAAAGTGCGCCAACAGCGCTTCTTCGACTACGTACCTTTCGCGCAGCAGCGCATCGCGGAAATCATCGATCACCTGGACAACTCGCAGGAGGTTTTGCCTACTGGGGAGCGCTTGAGCTCGCTTCGCTTCCGCACCATCGGCATCGAGCTGGGCCGCGGCTCCGGATTCGATTCCCTGGGCTACCTGCTTGAGGAGCCTTTCCGCACCGTGGGTGGGGAGAAGCACTTGCGCTCCGATTTCCTCCACGAGGTTGGTGCTCGCGTGAGCTTCCAGGGTGGGCCATTGTATGCGGCCATCCACGAATCCATTTATGGCAGTGTGGGCGGCCAGCACGTCACGGGCTGGGCGGCGCACCGCGTGCGCGAGGAGTTCCCGGAGTTTGCCGAGTCAGGCACGTGGCTGAAAGGCGAGCACATCTTCCCGTGGCAGTTCGATGAGGATCCGGCGCTGCATGCGTTCAAGGATTCGGCAGAAGCGTTGGCGCAGTTTGAGTGGGATGCTGCGCCTTACGACGCCGCGGTATTGGGCAACGCTGAGGTGCAGGCCGCCGCAGCTGTCTATCTGGATGACATCTTCGTGCCCTTCGAAGAGGCGATGCAGACCGCTAGCGCCTACCGTGACCTGCGCCCAATGGTGACTAACAAGTTCCAACACAACGGAATCAGCCACGACGGCGAGGGCATTCTGGGCGACCTTTTCCACTTGGTTGATGACCACTAGAACGTCCGTTTGCGTCGGCCGGCCCCGGTCGGTCGTCGATCAGTTCCTGCGCTTGGCGGTGTCGGCACGACGCTGCATAGAGTGGAAGACGGAAAGCAGACGGCGGACTTGGCGCTCGCTGCATAGCCCCTTGTCTTATTCGGTAGCAGTTTCATTAAGTTTCTTCTTTTCTACTCGCGCACTTATTCAAGGTGTGGAAAGGTGAGGAGTAAATCAAGAATTGAATGAGGAATTGAACGAGAGGAAGAACCAATGATCGGAATGATTGTTGTTGGCGTTGTTCTGCTGGCGATTGTTTTGACCATTTTTGATGGTTATTTCATTGTCCGCACGCGAGAGGCGGCCATCGTGGAGCGCCTAGGCAAGTTCGTCACCGTGGCGCACGCTGGCCTGCACTTCAAGCTGCCGTGGGTTGATCGCGTGCGCGACAAGATCAGCCTGCAGGTGCGCCAGCTCGATGTCATGGTGGAGACCAAGACCAAGGACAACGTCTTCGTTCAGATTCCGGTCGCCGTTCAATACGAGGTTGTTCAAGGCCGCGAGCGCGAGGCCTACTACATGCTCTCCAACCACGAACAGCAGATCGTGGCCTACGTGCAGGATAACGTTCGTTCCTCGGTTGCCAATATGGACTTGGATGATTCCTTCTCATCCAAGGACACCATCGCGCAGAACGTCGCAATTTCTTTGCGCGATAACATGGCTGCATATGGCTGGCACTTCGTAAACACCCTGGTTACCGATATTCGTCCGGATACCCGCGTGCGCGAGTCGATGAATTCCATTAACGCTGCGCAGCGTGAGCGCGAGGCGGCTATCGCACAGGCTGAGGCGGAGAAGATTCGCGTGGTTAAAGAAGCCGAGGGCGCCGCTGAGGCAAAGAAGCTGCAGGGTCGCGGTGTGGCTGAGCAGCGTAAGGAAATTGTCGAGGGTATCGCGCAGCAGTACGAGATGCTGCGTGCGGCTGGCGTTCAGGAAAACCCAGAGACCCTGATGCTGGTTTCCCAGTACCTGGACGCGATGGTCGACGTCGCCGACCGTTCTCACACTAACGTCCTTTACATGCCGTCCAACCCAGGCGGCATGCAGGATCTCTTCGGCGGCATGCGCGACGTACTGCTGTCGACTCAGGCTATTAACAACGAAGCCTCTGGTGGGCTCGACCGCGAGCAGCGCGAGCGCTTGGAGCAGCTGCGTGCGCAGAAGGCGCAGCGCGCGCAGCAGGCGGCGCGCGAGGCGCAGCAGCAAGCCCAACAGAGCGCGCAAGCTATTGAGCAGCCGCCGTACTCCGGCGGTGCACCACAGAGCAATACACCGCAGACGGCACGCCAGTATTTCGACGAGCTGCGTGACCAGCTCAAGGGCGATAACTAGGGCGATTACTAAAACAAAAAGCTGGCTCCACTCAATGACTCATTGTCAACGAGTGGAGCCAGCTTTGTTTGCGGCTGAGGCTTTACTCGGTGTAGCCGATGTCTTCGACCTCGAGTACAGCGAAGGAAGCAGCACCGAAGTTAGCTAGCTTCGGGCTGGTAGCGACCATGGCCGGGCCGTTGTAGATAGGCATGATGCCATAGGTGGACAGAGCCTCACGCTCCAGCTCGTTGCCCTTCTTGATCTGCTCGTCAGGATCTGCGATCTTGGCCAGCTCTTCGATCTTCTTATCCATCTCCGGGGTACCGGTGCCGGACTTGTTCAGCTCGGAGTCGGAGCGGTAGACCTGACCAAAGTACGCGATGCCGAATGGATCGCCGGCGGTGAACCCCATCGGGAAGATATCGAAATCCTTCTTGGTGGCGATCTCCGAGAAGTCGGAGGAAGGACGCTCTTCGACCTTCAGATCGATTCCGATGTCCTTGAGCATCTTCTGCGTTGCGGTGGCCATTGCTTTGCTAATGACGCTGTCACCTAGCAGGGTATAGCGCAGCGAGAGCTTCTTGCCGCTCTTCTCGCGGATTCCGTCGGCTCCTTCCTTCCAGCCGGCTTCTTCCAGCAGCGACTTGGCCTTTTCGGCGTCGAACTTCACGACGGCACCAACGTTGTCCTCGTAGCCCTTCTGGGTCTGATAGAGGTTGAGGGAGCCCGGCAGCTCTTCCTTGTAACCGTTGAGACCGTTGAAGCGAATGGCTGCCAACTGGGAGCGATCGATGCCGGTCAACACTGCCTCGCGGACCTTGATGTCCTTCAGCATCTCGTTGCCAGAGTTCAAAACAATCAGGGAGTTAGAAGGCATCATTGCGGTGCGGATCTCAATGTCATTCATGTCCTTAACCGCAGCTAGGCGATCCTTATTGCCCACGCCGGTGGCGTCGATTTCGCCTGCCTTGAAGGCATTGATGGAAGCTTGGTCTTCCATCTGGCGGTAGGTGACTTTGTCCAGGAATGGCTTGTCACCCCACCACTTTTCGTTTGGCACGAAGGAAACCGTGCCACCGACGAAGTCGACGTTGTCGACCTTGAACGGGCCAGCACCCCACTCTGGGCGCAGCTTGCCCAGGTATGCCTTGTTGAACTTCTCTGCGGAGTCGACCTGCGGAGGAAGCAAGAAGTTGAACAGGCCCTGCCACCATGGGTATGCATGCTTGTAGGTGACCACAGCTTGCTTGTCGGTCTTGCCCTTGGTCACAGATTCGATGAGCTCGTAACCTTCGGTGCTGGAGACATTGAGGGACTCGTCCTCGCCGTTGTTGTACTTCCAGGTGTGCTCGAAGGACTTCCAGTCAATCGGCGTGCCGTCGTTGTACTGGGCCTTGTCATGGATGGTGTAGGTGATGACGGTCTTGCCGTCCTTCTCCTCTTCTTTGATGTCGGTGATGTAGTCGTTGTTGGGGTGGAACTCACCGGAGCCGTCGAAAAGCCCGATTTGCGGGTTGTAGTACTTCCACACATCGCTGGTATACCGGGTGCCGTCAGCCTGGAATGGGTTTTCCTGCTGGGAAATCTCATCCAGTGCCAGGCGAAGTTCGCCGCCTTCCTTCAGCTCGGAGCGGTCCTTTGGGTTGTAGGAACCGTTGAGCTTGACGTCGATGGCTTCGCCCGAGGAGCCTGAATCGCTGCTAGAGCAGCCGGAGATGACGAGAGCGGAGGCAGTGATGACCGCCAAAGTAGCATTACGGAGCTTAAGGTTCATGGTTCGAATCTTCCTTGTGAGAGGGGGAGGAATTACAAAGAGATGAAATATTAAGTTTTAGGTCGAGCGTGGGGTTTCTAGGAGGCATGTTCCTCGTAGATCACCCGCTTGCGGTTGCGTTCCACGGCAGGATCCGGGATAGGGATAGCGGACAGCAGCGCCTTGGTATATGCGTGCTGCGGGTTATCGAAGACCTCGTCGGTGGCGCCGTATTCCACGAAGTCGCCCTTGTACATGACGGCGACTTTGTCGGAAAGATTGCGCACCACGGATAGGTCGTGAGCTACGAAGACCAGGGAGATGCCCAGGCGGTTCTTCAGGTCATGCAGCAGATTGATGATGCCGGCCTGGATGGACACGTCCAGAGCAGAAACAGGCTCGTCGAGGACGATGATTGACGGGCTTGTAGCCAGTGCGCGGGCCAGGCCGATGCGCTGACGCTGACCGCCAGAGAAGTGCCCCGGGAAGCGGTCTACTTGATGAGATTCCAAGCCGACGAGCTTCATTAGCTCGCTCACACGCTTGCCGACGTCGCCTTCGTAACCCAACGATTCCAGTGGTTCCGCGATGATCTCGCGGATTGTCATGCGCGGGTTCAGCGAGCTCATTGGGTCCTGGAAGACGATCTGGATGTCTTTACGCAGGCTGCGGCGAGCTGAGCTGCTAAGACCGGAGGTGTCGGTGCCGTTAACAACGATGGTGGAACCCTTAGGTGGGTTAAGATCCATGATTTCCAGCAGGGTGGTGGTCTTGCCGGAACCGGATTCGCCCACGATGGCGAAGCACTCGCCCTGGTGCACTGTGAAGCTGATGTTGTTGACCGCATGCACGGTGCCCACGCGACGCTTGAGGATGGCGCCCTTGATGAGCGGGAATTCCTTGACGAGGTTTTCTACCTCTAGGGTCACGGGGCGCTCGTCATACGGGGTATCGCCTAGGGCATCGGGGGAAATCTGTGGCAGCGGGTACATTCGCTCGCCACCGATGCTGCCCTGATTGATCTCATCGGAACGCAGGCAAGCAGCGGCGTGCTGCGGGGCGTCGTCAAGCGCGCGCAATTCAGGCTCCTGCTTCCAGCAGCCTTCCTGTGCCACGGGGCAGCGGGCAGCAAACGAGCATTCCGGCACAATCTCGATTAGGCGCGGCGGGGTGCCGTTGATGGGCACCAGCGGCTCGTCGCTTGACTTGTCCACGCGCGGGGTAGAACCGAGTAGTCCCACTGTGTAAGGCATCTTGGGGTTGGTAAAGATGGTGTCTACGTCGCCATATTCGACGGCGCGGCCAGCGTACATTACGAGGACATCGTCAGCAGTGCCCGCCACAACGCCCATGTCGTGGGTAATCATGATGACCGCTGCTCCGGTTTCGCGTTGGGCGACCTTGAGCACCTCAAGAATCTGCGCTTGGATGGTGACGTCGAGAGCGGTGGTTGGCTCGTCGGCGATGATGACTTTGGGGTTGTTGGCCATCGCGATAGCGATGACCACGCGCTGGCGCATACCGCCGGAGAATTCATGCGGGAAGGACTTGATGCGCTTTTCAGGCTCAGGGATACCCACCAAATCCAGAAGGCGGATGGCCTCTTGCTCGGCTTCCTTATCCGATAGTGAGCGGTGAATCTGGATGGCTTCCTTGAGCTGGTCACCGATGGAAAAGACGGGAGTCAGCGAAGAGAGTGGATCCTGGAAAATCATGGCGATGTCTTGGCCACGGATTTCGGACATCTTTTTGTCGGACATTCCGATGAGCTCAGTACCCTTGAATTTTACGGAGCCTTCCACCTTGGCGTATTCAGGCAGCAAGCCCATCACCGCCATGGAGGTCACAGATTTGCCGGAGCCGGACTCACCGACAATGGCGAGGGTGCGGCCAGGCAGAAGATCGAAGTTGACGCCACGCACGGCGTGGACCGAACCTGCCTCAGAAGGGAAGGTGACGGCGAGGTCGCGGACTTGCAGCAATGGGGTAGTAGGCGTTGTCATGCTCGGCCTCCGGAGTTCGAGTTGGGGTCAATGGCATCGCGCAGGCCATCCGCGATGAATGCCATGGACACAGTGAGTAGGGTCAGCACGCCCGCTGGGAAGTAGAACTGCCAAGGCGAAGATTCGACGGCGTTGGCGCCGACGGAAAGCAGCGTGCCCAAAGAGACGTCGGGAAGCTTCACGCCCAAACCCAAGAAGGACAGTGCTGTTTCTGACATGACGGTGCTCACGACGCCCAGTGCGAACTGGATGATGAGCAGCGATCCGATGTTGGGCACGATGTGGCGAACGATGGTGCGAAAGCGCGATACGCCCATGTAGTCGGCCGCTCGCACGTAGTCGTTTTCGCGCACGGACAGCGCCATCGCCCAAATAACACGGGCGGGGTACATCCAGCCAAAGGCGATGAGGACCACGATGAGCAGCTTCCAGTCGCCGCCGGAGTCTGCCACCACGAGGGCGATGAGCAGGAAGGTCGGGATGGCGAGCAAGAAGTGGATAATAGCCAGAATCGCCTTTTCGATGTGTCCGCCGTACATGGCTGCGGCCGCGCCGATGAGTGCCGAAAGGACGGTCGTGGCAATGGAGACGACCAACGCGATGATGAGCGATCGGCCCAGACCGTGCACGGTTTGGGCGAAGAGGTCGTTGCCGGAATCGGTGGTGCCAAACCAGTGCTCCGGCGAAGGCCCTGTGGCGAGGTTCAAGAAGTCAGGCTCGTCGAAAGGCCACTTGGCAACAAGGCCGCCGAAAAGAGACAGCAAGGTTAGAAGCAGGAAGATGATTGCGCCGATTAAAGCGAACTTGTTGCGGAAGAAGCGCCGCGTGTACAGCTTCAGCTTCGACGTGCCGCGGAATACCTCTTCCTTTTCGTCTCCGTCGTTGCCTGTGAATTGGCGGCGTTGGGCGTCATCGACGTCAACACCGGAAGCCAGTGCAGATTGGGCGCTTGGCTCCGAGGCCATGCTGAAGTCGGCCGTGGCGGTGTGTGGGCGAACACCGAGGTTATCCGCCGCGGAGTCGATAGCGAGGTCGTTGCGGCGATGGCGTTCTGGGTGGCGTGCCGAAGCGCGAGGAGTCGTGGACTTTTTCTCTGGGGACATTTAGCTCACCCTCACTCGTGGGTCGAGTGCTACAACGACGAGGTCAGCAAGAATTGCAGAGAATGCAATCATCACTGCGCCGAAGGCGGCGACCGCGGTGGTGCCGTTGACGTCGTTGCGGCTGATGGTTTCGATGAAGTACTGGCCCATGCCTTTCCACGCGAAGATCTGCTCGGTCATGATCGCGCCAGTGAAGATTCCAGGCACAGAGAAAGCAACTGACGTTGCCACCGGGATGATCGAGGTTCTTAGTGCGTGCTTGCGGATGGCTTGAGCACGGGTTAGCCCTTTCGCGCGGGCAGTGCGAACGTAGTCGGCATTGAGGTTGTCCAGCAGGAGAGTGCGCTGCATCATGTGGTAGCCGGCGTAGCTGATGACGACCAGGGCGATGGTGGGCAGGATGAGGTGCTGGGCGTAGTCGATCAGCTTGGGGATAAAACCAGTGGTGTCCGGAATAGCAGAGCCAGTGACGTAGACGATGCGGTGCCCAGTCACACGGTTTAGCCACAGGCCACCTGCGACCACCAAGATAGAAGCGACAACGACGTGGGTGTTCATCGTGATGATGGATATGCCCTGCCATACGCGGTCGGCAGCCTTGTACTGGCGCGCAGCGGTGTAGACGCCCAAAGCAACACCGATGACAACAGAAAGCACGGTTGCTAGGAGGAGAAGCTGGGCAGACACGAGCGCACGGTGGCCGATTTGGGCGCTGACTGGGTCTCCCAAAGGGGAGCTGCCCCAGTCCCAGTGGAACAAAATCCCACTAAACCAGTTCCACCAGCGCTCGAGGAGGGGTGTTTCTGGGTCGAGGCCCAATGGCTGGAGGATATTGGAGATTTCTTCTGGCCGAAGAGGCGGGTTACGGCCAATGTAATTGGAACGCGGATCAAGGAATGTGGCCGCGAGAAGGTAAGCGATGTTGGTCGCGAGGAAGATAACTAGCAACCAGCTAGCGGTCTTCTTCAGGATGTATTTGAACATCGGGTTTTCCGTTCGCAGAGTCGACAGTTGAGAGTTGCGTCTTTGAGTCCCTCGACACACATGGGAGAAAATGTGACTTGGCTATCAATTTCGCTGACGTTGATACTAGGAAATTGGAAAAGGGTTGGCCGCCTATTTGCCCAATTTTTTAAAGTTTGGGGGTAAAACTTATTAGCCCCGGATTGTATTTATTCCAGGGCATGGTATCGGCCGTTGCTTTGCTTGGGTGCTCACGTTTCCCGCGGCATACAGGCTTATTGTCTAAAAGGTGTGCCCTATTTTAGGGTCAAACTATGCACAAAATATGCAGATTCATGGCAGGTAGAATGTGGGGGTAGCTCAAGGGCAGGTAGCTAGCTGGCTAGCTAGGGCGTCATGTTCGGCCTGTGTTACCCACAGTCCGTAGATAGCTTTAACTTCAATGATTTTCTGCGCGTAGGTGCAGCGGTATTCCTTGCTTGGCGGCAGCCAGGTTGCTGCGTCGCCTGCGGATTTCTGCTGATTAAGTGGGCCGTCGACCGCGAGGAGGTTGCGCGGGTCGTTGGCAAAGTCGCGGCGCTTTTCTGGTGACCATTCTTGGGCGCCTTTTTGCCAGGCGTCGGCAAGCGGCACGATGTGATCAATCTGTACCAACTCGGAGGTGCCTTGCCCGCGCTGGAAGCTGATCTCAGTGTCGGAATAGGGATCGTGCAGCGTACCTGTCAGGACCACGCAGTCATGAGTGTTTTCTTTGAGCGTGATATCTACGAGGTCACGGCGCAGAATGTCGTTTCGCGTATCGCAGCCGTTGTGGCCAAATTCCACTGTGACATCGTCAGACCACGCCTGCCCGAACTGCTCACGTTCGTAGTCAGTCTTTGGCGCGCGGCCCTTAACCGGCAGAGCGTTGAGCTGTTCTGATGCTGGATTTGGTGCAGGTGTCGCAGGGGGTTCGGGTGCTGCCGAAGCTGCGTCTGAAGCTGTTGCTGGAGCCGGTGCCGTGGGGTTGTTGGGTATATTGTCCAGACTATCGTTTGCAGTGGTTGTGGGCGCAGTCGCTGAGGTGGACGAAGTCGGGGCGTCGAGAGTTGCGCCAAAGATGACGAGAGCTACGACGATGAGGTTGAGGATGCCGACTATGTAGTACGGGCGAAAAGGGGAGCGGGCTGCCATGATGGGGATGATTTTAGCGGCTAGACTGGCGCCGGTAATGAGTATCGATAGGTTCTTTGATGAATACACGCAACAGCGCGGGATTGTCCGCAGTGCGCTTGTGGTTCCGGCGAGTGCATGCGAGATTTATGCAGAGGTAGAGCCCGAAGGTCCTGCCGGGGAAGGCGTGCGCCGGGGCCAATCGCGCGTGGAACTAAAGCGTGCTGAAGAGCTAGTTTCCCAGTTCTTGGGTGATTTCTAGCCGCATTTCACAGGCGAACGCTTGGTCAACCACCTAGACGGCGAACCCTTCGCGCTGTCATTTTCAGGCCAGGGCTATGCCTGGCTTCCCAATCTGCAGGCGGAAGAGGTCCTCGAGCCACTCGCAGACGATCTCGCCGCCGCCCAGGTTGGTGTGCTTAGCCCTGGGAAAGGATAAAAACCTTTAGGACCGCGGTTTAGGGAGGGCACCCCAGCTTGTGGGGTAGCCCTCTTCTTGTGTGTCGTTCGCGCAAAACGGGGGTGAAATTCGCCGCGAAAGTGCCAGCGTGTTCCGTCTGAAACGATAAAGATGCAGGTCATGGGGTTTGAGTAGCTGCTTGCGGTGGGGCACTATGCAAGAGTGAAGTTCAACGTTAAAGCAAACAAGATTGTGGGAACTGTGGCTTTGGTAGTCGCACTTGGGGGATGTTCGGCTACTGGTGGTGCCCCGCGTGCTGACGAAGAAGGCGGCCTCGCCGGGGGAGTGGACACCGAGCGCATCGTGGTGTCGATGATCTCCCACGGCGCCCCCGGTGATACCTACTGGGACTTGGTCCGCAAGGGCGCCGAGGACGCTGCCAAGAAAGACAACATCGAGCTGCGCTACTCCTCCGACCCGCAGGCACCGAACCAGGCTAACCTCGTCCAATCCGCCATCGATTCCGGCGTCGACGGCATCGCCGTAACCATGCCGAACGCGGGCGCCATCGGCCCAGTGGCCAAGAAAGCTTCCGAGGCTGGAATTCCCACCGTCGGCCTGAACGCCGGCATGGATGAGTATCAAAAGTACGGCATGAGCGCCTTCTTTGGTCAAGAAGAAAAGGTTGCTGGCAACAAGGCGGGCGAGCGCCTGAAATCCCAGGGCGCGAAGCACACGCTGTGCGTTATCCACGAGCAAGGCAACAAGTCCCAGGAGGACCGCTGCGCGGGTCTCAAGAAGGGGCAGGGCAGCAAGGTGGAACTGCTCTACGTCAACGGTCAGGATCTCACCGCCGCGCAGTCCACGCTGAACGCGAAGCTCGCTCAGGATAAGTCCATCGATTGGGTCATGGCGCTCCAGGCGCCCGTCGCGCTTCGCGCGGTCGACGCTATTGCCGACGCCGGTGCATCCGCCAAGGTCGCCACCTTCGATACCAACGCTGAGCTTGTCGACGCCATCGCCCAAGGCGACGTCGCCTGGGCCGTGGATCAGCAGCCTTATATGCAGGGCTACCTCGCAGTTGATGCGCTGTGGCTTGCGCACCGCAATGGTTCGACCGTCGGCGGTGGACGCCCGGTCTATACCGGCCCATCCTTCGTTGACGAGAACAACGTCGACGTGATTTCTGAATCTGCGAAGGAAGGCCTGCGATGACAGTTCGGACCACGCAAGTAGCAAACACCGCGGCTAAAGATGCGGCAAAGGGTGAGGAAAATACGGCGTCGCCAAGCGCGGATGGAAGGCTGCACAAGCGCAGCCTGGGTACGAGAATCATGCGCCGCCCCGAGCTGGCCAGCGTGCTCGGCGCGCTCGTCATCTTCGCGCTGTTTATGGCAGTCGCGCCCTCGTTCCGCTCGATGGAGGCCTTCTCCACGGTGCTCTATGCCAGCTCCACGCTCGGCATCGTCGCGCTCGCCGTGGGTCTTTTGATGATTGGTAACGAGTTTGACTTATCGTCCGGCGTTGCCGTAACCACTGCGGCGCTGGTGGCCACCATGCTCAACTACAACCTGCACCTAAACTCCTGGGTAGGCGCGGGGCTCTCGCTGCTGGTCGCGCTTTCCATCGGTGCCTTAAATGGCCTGCTTGTGGTGCACACGAAGATTGATTCCTTCCTTATCACTCTCGCTGCTTTCCTAATGTTGCAAGGCTTAAACCTCGCAGTGACGAAGCTGATTACCGGCCAGGTTGCCACCCCGTCCATTGCGGATATGGAGGGCTTTCCCACAGCGCAGACCATATTCGCCGGGACCATCCACATCGGTACACTCAGCATTCGTGCCACCGTCTTGTGGTGGATTTTCTTCGTGGCGCTGGCCTCCTTCGTGCTGTACAAGACCCGCTTTGGTAACTGGGTCTTTGCCGTCGGCGGCGATGCAGAAGCAGCGCGCGCGGTAGGCGTTCCGGTGCGCCGCGTGAAGGTGATTTTGTTTATGCTCGTCGGCTTCGCCGCATGGTTCGTCGGCATGCATACCCTCTTTGCCTTTGACTCCATCCAGGCGGGCCAAGGCATTGGTAACGAGTTCCTCTACATCATCGCGGCCGTCATCGGCGGCTGCTCCATGACTGGCGGGCGCGGTACGGCCGTGGGCACCGCTATTGGTGCAGTCATTTTCGGCATGACCAACCAAGGCATCGTGTATGCCGGCTGGAACCCGGACTGGTTCAAGTTCTTCCTCGGCGCCATGTTGCTGTTTGCGGTGCTGACCAATAGTTCCGTGGCTAATTTCAACAAGCGAAAGTAGGGCAGACCATCATGACTACTACAGCTATTGAGCTGCGTGAGATTGAGCAAACATTCGGCAACTTTCAGGCGCTGCGCGGGATTTCCATGAAACTGGTCCCTGGCACGGTCACGTGCGTGCTGGGCGATAACGGCGCCGGCAAGTCCACGCTGATAAAAATTTTGTCCGGCCTGAACACTCCAACAGGCGGGCAGCTGCTTGTCGACGACGCGCCCACCACCTTCTCTAACCCCCGCGACGCGTTGGACGCGGGCATTGCCACCGTTTATCAAGACTTGGCACTCGTGCCGCAGCTTTCGGTTTGGCGTAACTTCTTCTTAGGCCAAGAGCTCACGGGCCGTTTCGGCGGCCTGCAGGAGAATAAGATGCGCGCCATCGCCCGCGAGCAGCTGGCGCAGATGGGCGTGGAGCTGCCCGACATCGACGTCGAGTTGGAGGCGCTTTCCGGCGGGCAGCGCCAGGTGGTCGCGATTGCCCGCGCCATCTACTTCGGCGCGCGCTACATCGTGCTGGACGAGCCGACTGCGGCACTAGGCGTCAAGCAATCCGGCATGGTGCTGCGCTTTATCGCGGCGGCCAAGCAGCGCGGCATGGGCGTGGTCTTTATTACCCACAACCCGCAGCACGCTTACCTGGTGGGAGATCGCTTCGTGGTCTTGAACCTTGGCGAGGTGGCACTGAACGCTGACAAGGCCGACGCGAGCGTCGAAGAGCTGACGAAGTGGATGGCCGGTGGCGCAGAGATGGAAACCCTCAAGGCGGAGTTGGCCAGCTAGAATAAGCGGCCATGAGCCAAGCAACCTTCGCCGTGGGCACGGACCTCGTTTGTATCTCCGAGTTTGCCCAGCAGCTGGAGCTGCCAGGCACTCGCTTCGAGGGCGTCTTTAGCCCCACGGAGTTGCGCGTGGCAGCGACGAAGCCGAGTCCACAGCGCCGCGCTGAGCATTTGGCCGGACGCTGGGCGGCAAAGGAAGCCTTCATCAAAGCGTGGTCGCAGGCCCTCTATGGGCGCCCGCCGGTGCTTGCGGAAGATGAGGTGCGTTGGGCAGAAATTGAGGTCCAGCCCGATGCCTGGGGCAGGGTAGCTATCTCGCTTAAAGGCGCAATCCGCGAGCGCGCCGCAGCCAGCCTGGGCCAGTTTTTCACCTCGCTGAGCATTAGCCACGATGGTGATTACGCCACCGCGACGGTGCTGCTGCGGTTTGTTCCAGCTGGTTAGCTCGTCGCTACAGCAAAGAGATAGGCGATGAGCATGCGCTTGATTTCGCGCACGACGTCATCAAAGCTCTCTGGCTCCCCCGAAGCCGCGTAATTGAGCATGGAGACCACCGTGTGCACCAAGAAACCGGAAAGTTCGATGCGTTCGTCATAGCTCATCTGCTGGGCAAGCGGCTCCAAGATATCCGCCAAGGGCTTGAGCATCTGCAGCTCGGTATCGGCGGCGGTAGCGCGGGTGGCAGGGGTGGACTGCACCGCATGCCAGACTGCCCGGCGCGAAGGATCCTCACGCCACATGCGGGCCAGATGGTCGATGAACTCGTCCAAGAAATCCGGCCACTGCAGGGCCGGGACATGCTCGGAGAAGCGGCGGATTTCCTCCAGGTTGCCCGCGGTATCTTGGCGGTCTAGTTCGCAGATGAGCACGTATTTATTGGCGAAGAACTGATACAGCGTGCCGATGGGAACCTCGGCGCGCCGGGAGACTTCGTCGAAGGTGAAGGACTCAAAGCCGACGTCGACAAGCACGCTTCGCGCAGCCTTGAGGATTCGATTGAACTTCTCGCGGCTGCGTGCTTGGGCGGGGCGCCGGCGGGGAACCAGCAGCTCTGTGTCCTGCTTAGTGCTCATCTGTTTGTTTAGGAAAGACCCTTCATCACGCGAGCCACGTGGCCGGTGGCCTTGACGTTGTAGAGTGCCTGGACGATGGTGCCATCGGCCTCGACCAAGAAGGTGGAGCGGATAACGCCCTGGACTACCTTGCCGTAGTTCTTCTTCTCACCAAATGCGCCGTATGCGCTCATGACCTTTTTGTCAGGATCTGAAAGCAGCGGGAAGTTCAGCTCGTGGTCTGCGCGGAACTTGGCCAAGGCCTCCGGCTTATCAGGGGAGATGCCAACGACGGCAATGTCTAGACCATTGAGCTGCTCGAAAGCATCCCGGAAGTCACAAGCCTCCTTGGTACAACCCGGGGTATTAGCGCGCGGGTAGAAGTACACAAGCACGCGCTTTCCTGCGTAATCGCTAAGGCTGACGGAGTTGCCTTCGTCATCGCTCAAAGTAAAGGTGGGGGCAGTATCTCCGATTTCCAAACGCTTTGCTTCAGTCATGCCCTCAACCATACCGTGCACACCGGCGGGCAAACACTGTAGACTTATTCTTTGATTGACTCGGTGGAAGCTGAGCCATTAACGCCATAAATGCGAAAACAAATTCAGGAGTTACAACGTGGCACGCGACATTAACGACATTCAGCGCGACATCGAGCGCACCCGCCGCCAGCTGGCTAGCACCCTCGACGAGCTCGCGGATCGCAGCAAGCCGCAGAACTTGGTTGATGACGCAAAGGGCGCCGCAACCGAGAAGCTGCAGGACCGCAACGTACAGATGGCACTCGCCGGCGTTGGCGCAGCAGTAGCTGGCCTTATCGCTTTTTCTGTATTCCGTTCCAAGCGTCGCAAGAACGACCTGAAGGAACTGCAGCGCCTGCTCGCTGAGCGCCGCTAACTCGGCGCGGATTTAACCGCTTTTAGCTGACCTTTGCCCCTGCCTCTAGCAGTTCGGCAAAGGTCTTTTTTGCGCGCTCTTCGCTCACCGGCGCGCAGTAATTTTCGAGAACGTTGACGCCAAAGCCCTCTTTTAATGCATCGAGAGCGGTGGCGCGCACGCAGTGATCGGTGGCAATCCCCACGATGTCGAGGCCCTTTACGCCACGGTCGCGCAGCCACTGCGCGAGGCTTGCTCCATCGTCGGTGCACTCGGCCTCAAAGCCGGAGTAGGCAGCGGTGTAGGCGCCTTTGTGGAAGTAGGCGTCGATGGGGGCGTCGGCAAGCGCAGCGTGCATGGCCGCACCCTGGCTGCCTGCAACGCAATGCACCGGCCAGGTATCGATGAAATCCGGCTCGGTGGCAAAGTGCCCCTCCGGCTCGATGTGCCAATCCTGCGTAGCCACGACGACGTCATACGACGCTTCACGCACAAGCTTTGCGATGCCGCGGGCTACCGCATCACCGCGACTCGTTGCGAGGGCTCCGCCGGGGCAGAAGTCATTTTGTACGTCCACAATCACAAGAACCTGAGGAGTGCTGTTCATGCGGGCCAGCATAGTCATCCGTAAGCTAGAGTGAGATGAAAACACCAATTCCTTTTTACTTACGGGAAATCCTTGACCATGTCCGTGATGATAAACGCGGAAAAGTAGCGGACTATATTCCAGAGCTTGCGGTTGCGAACCCGGACTACCTAGGCGCAGCGATGTGCACCACCACTGGCCATGTTTATTGGGCAGGTGATGCAGATATCGAGTTCACCATGCAGTCCATCTCCAAGCCTTTTGTGTATGCGCTTGCATTGCAGGAGCTGGGGCTGGAAGCGGTGCGCTCGATTGTGGGAATGGAGCCTTCCGGTGAGGCCTTCAACGAGTTGTCTTTGAACCGCGACGACCACCGCCCGGTCAACCCGATGATCAACGCGGGCGCAATTGCGGTCACGCAGCTCATCAACGGCGTGGACTCGGGCGTCGATGAACGTGTTGAGCGTATCCGCAGCTACATGTCTCGCCTGGCGGGTCATGAGCTGCATATTGACGAAAGCGTTTCCGGCTCTGAGCTTGAAAACGCGGAACGCAACCTCGCGCTCGCGCACATGCTGTGCAATTACAACATTATTGAGGATGAAGCCCACGATGCGGTGCTGACTTACACCCGGCAGTGCTCTATCCGCGTGACAGTCAAAGACCTCGCGGTGATGTCTGCGACGCTGGCTAACGGCGGCCGTCAACCGATAACCGATGACAAGATCCTAGATGCCGACGTTTGCCGCCTCACGCTGGCGCTGATGAGCTCGGCAGGTATGTACGACGGCGCGGGTCGCTGGATGGCGGAGGTCGGCATTCCGGCGAAGTCGGGCGTGGCAGGTGGCCTACTGGGTACGCTGCCGGGCCAGCTGGGTGTGGCTACCTTCTCGCCGCGTCTGAATGAGGAGGGCAATTCCGTGCGCGGTGTGGAAGCCTTCAAGCTTTTGTCTAAGGACATGGGGTTGCACCTGATGTCCACTGAGGAGCGCTATGGCGTGCAGCCAATCCGCCGCATCGTGGACGAAGATACCGCGACGGTTATCTACCTGCAGGGCGTGCTCAACTTCAACGCCGCGGAAACCGTCCTGCACGAGTTGGAGCGCTATGACCTGAGCACCGCCAAGGTGGTCTTGGAGCTTTCCAACGTCACCGCGACTAACCGCATGGGGCGCCGCATGTTGAAGGAGGGCCTGCGCCGCATCCGCGAGTCGGGCTTCGATATCGAGCTGGTGGACCCAGACCACGAGCTCGAGGACCTCAAGATGTCTGACGGCACCGAGGTTCCAGTTGGCGACCCAGAGGACTATCAGATTGCGGGCGAGCCAATCTAACGCTTTCTGCGGCGTGGTGCTGCCCCCTCTCCTGCGCCTGTAGTGGCAAATGGTGAGGTCGCCCCGCGGCCAATGGGGCGCGTGTAAACTGGTGGGGCTGGTGACGGCTGACCTCACCATCCTTTCCTCACCATTTGGAAAATCGACCTCACCATCTAGGTTTGCCGGCTTTTGGAGTCCAGGCGGGTGGCCGATTCCGGCGAAGATTAAGGGCGTTTCCGGAATAAAAAATCTCGCGGCCTCTGTGAAAGGAAACCGCGAGATTCTGTATTGTGCGCCATCAGGGACTTGAACCCCGAACCCACTGATTAAGAGTCAGTTGCTCTGCCAATTGAGCTAATGGCGCCTATGTTGTCTGGCTGGTTTGTTTGCCTGCCGTGCAACGAGAAATAACTTTAACACCCACTATTCAAAACTGTAAAATCGCCAGGCCATTGTGTGTTTTTAGGGTGTTTTATGATGGTTTATGGGGCTTCCAGATTCGCCGTCGAAGAAGGCGGGCGGGGAAGGGGTGTTCTTCTTATAACAATTGATTAACGCGTGAAGCGCCGTGTGGTGTTTTGAAGGTGTGCGATATACGCTAATTGAGAAATTCTGACCGTCTTATATGCACAAATTTTAAAGGGCCCAAGTGTTTAATTCCCTCCCTCTCGCTCGTCGTGTCCTTGCCACTACCGCTGTAGCCCTAACAGCCACTGTTGCGGCAGCGTGCACCATTGATTCTTCCGCTCAAGATAATGCCGCTGAACAAGCCGCGTCCGCTGATGGCAGTCAGGGTGGTGCAGAGCAATCGCAAGCGCCAAAGGCAAAGGATCTGCAGTTCTCCGTTAAAAACGGTGCGAAAGACGTCGATCCTTCCGAGCTCGTCACGGTAAAGACCGAGGGTAAGCTGAAGTCCGTCACCATGACCAATGAGCTTGGCGTTGAGGTTGCGGAAAAGCTTTCCTCTGACGCGAAGACCTGGTCCACCGATGAGGTTCTGGGCTATAACCACACCTACACAATCAAAGCCGCCGACGTTGATGGAAACGAAAAGACCATCACCTTCAGCACCCCGCAGGCGGCGGGTGTCTCTGAGGTTGCGCTTTCCCCGATTCCGGGCGCCGAAGTGGGCGTTGGTCAGGTCATCGGCGTGCGCTTTGGCAACTACGTCACCGACCGCAAGGCTGCCGAGGAAGCAATCACCGTCAAGACCACCCCAGAGGTTGAAGGCGCCTTCTACTGGATCAATGACCAGGAAGTGCGCTGGCGTCCGAAGGATTACTGGCAGCCAGGCACCAAGGTTGAGGTCAACGTTGATCTCTACGGCCGCAACCTGGGCGGTGGCATCTATGGCGGCGAGGACGCTTCCACCAACTTCACCATCGGTGACCGTGTGATTTCCCTGGTGGACAACGCCACCAAGACTATGAAGGTATTTAAGAACGGCCAACTGCTGCGCGAGATTCCGGTTTCCCTGGGCACCGATGGCCAGTGGGATACTCCGAATGGCCGCTACATCATCGGCGATGAGTACGAGTCGTTGGTCATGGACTCCAGCACCTTTGGCTTGGCTGTCGACGCCGGCGGCTACCGTACCTCCGTCAATTACGCTACGCAGATGTCCTACTCCGGCATCTACGTTCACTCCGCACCGTGGTCCATCGGCGCACAGGGCGTCTATAACCAGTCCCACGGCTGCATCAACCTCTCCCCGGAGGCCGCGCAGTGGTTCCAGTCTGTGGTCAAGCGCGGCGACATCGTCCGCGTCTTCAACACTGGCGGTGCGCAGCTCAACCCATTCGATGGTTTGGGCGATTGGAACATGGACTGGGAGACTTGGTCCAAGGGCAATACCAACGCGAACGCTTAAAGCAGAGCTTCAAGCAGCGGTTAACGCAGAGCTTTAAGCAGGATAAAAGGAGCTCAGCGGTGACGCCGTGGCGTCGCCGTGCATGCGTTTGAGCACGTTCTCGGCGGAAATTAGGCACATCGGCACGCCCACTCCGGGCACTGTCGTGGCACCAGCATAGTAAAGCCCGGCAACCTTGGAAGAGATGTTCTTTCCGCGCAGGAACGCAGACTGCGCTAGCGTGTGCGCCGGGCCGATCGAGCCGCCGCGCCACGCGTGATAGCGTTCTGCGAAATCCGCTGGGCCCAGCGTGCGGCGGATTACGATGCGTTCTTCCAAGTCTGCGATACCGGCCCAATCCCCAATCTGCTTTACGGCAGCGTCAGCAATGGCCTCCACGCGGGCAGAAGGACTATCGCGGTAGGCGTTGCCGTGTCCCAGCGCGGAATCAGCCGGCACCGGCACGAGCACGAAGAGATTCTCGTGACCTTCCGGCGCCACATCGGGGTCCGTCGCCGAGGTCTTGGAGATATAGATGGAGCGTGAACAGTCCAGCGGACGGGCTGGCTCAGGGCCGTGATAGACCGCGCGGAAGTCCGGCGCCCAGTCCTTGCTAAACAACAACGTGTGGTGTGAAAGCTCCGGAAGTTTGCCCTTCACTCCGAGCAGCACAAGCACGGTTCCAAGCCCCGCATCGCGCCCGGCAAAGTACTTTTCCGGGTAGGTGCGCAGGCGTTGTGGGAGGAGCGTGTTCTCGGTGTGGTGAAGATCGGCGGCGGAAACCACGGCGTCGGCAAGCAGCTTTTGCGTGCCAGAGGCGTCGGTGATGCGCACGCCCGTCGCGCGCGGGGAGGCGCCCGCTGTGAGGATGCTGGTGACCTCCGCGCCCAAGCGGAACTGCACGCCGGCGAGCTGGGCCTGCTTGGCGATGGCGCGCACCACCGCATCGAAGCCACCCAGCGGGTAGCGCACGCCCTCGACCAAGTCCGTGTGGCTCATCAGCGAGTACAACGCCGGCGCCGCCGCGGGTTCGCTGGATAAGAACACCGCCGGATAGCTGAGCACCTGGCGTAGCCGGTAATCGCTAAAGGATTTCGCCACATGTTTGTCCAGGGTCCGGACAAGTAGCTGCGCCAGCATACCTAGCCGGGAGCGAACCGTGGAGCCTAAAAGCTCGCGGGGACTGCTGAAAGTGGTGTAAAGGAACTTCGATAGTGCCACGTTGTAGATGTCGCTGGCCTGGGCGAGGTAGGCGCGGATGCGGGCGCCGGCGCCGGGCTCGATGGACTCGAAGAGTTTGGCGACTTTCTCAACGCCGGTCTCGACGTCGAGGAAGTCACCATCGTCGTTGTAGACGCGGTAGGCGGGGCTGAGATCGATAAGCTCGAGCTCTGCCTGCGGGGACGTGCCACAGAGCTCAAAGAAGTGGTCGAATGCCTCTGGCATCAGGTACCAGGATGGGCCCGTATCCCAACGAAAGCCCGCTTCTGTCAGGCTGCCCGCGCGGCCGCCCACTTCTTCTAGTTTGTCCACCACGGTGACCTTCTTGCCATCGCGCGCAAGCAACGCTGCGGTGGCAAGGCCGGCGACGCCTGCCCCGATGACGATGACGGTCTCGGGCTGCTCGCTGGAGAGGGCGGTAGAAAGGCGGGGCAGTTTCATCAGTTGCTCTTTCTTAAAGAATGCAAGGTGGCGCGGCTTAAAAGCGCTAGCTTGCGTGGGGCGCTGACGCGGGTGCGTTGGGAAAAGACGGCGTCGGCAGGCAGTGCTGCAAGGTCGTTGGTCAAGGCCTCAAAAAGGTCAGTGGCGGCGCTGACACCTACACGCGCAGAGAATGGAAGCTTGCCGGTAACGGCGCGGGCAGTGGCGAGATCGCTGCGGATATCGGCGATGAGCAGGTCTTTGTCCTGCGTGCTCAATCCGCCGTGCCCTGCCTGCGGGAAGTAGCTGCGGCCAAGCTGTGCGGTATCCGCGCCGAGGTCGCGTAAAAAGTTGACCTTCTGAAAGGCGGCGCCGAGGCGCCGTGCACCCGTCTCGAGCTGGCTCAGCTCGGGGCCAGAAACTGGATGATCCACCAAGAAAGCAGACAGGCACAAAAGCCCAATGACCTCCGCGGAGCCGTAGATATAGGCCTCGAGATCTTCCTCGTCGGCGTAATCGCACTGGTGAAGGTCGCGGCGCATCGACGCGAAGAAGGCCCGGATGTGTTCATCTCTGAACCCGCAGCGCCTGGCGGAAATACCATAGGCATGCAGAACAGGATCAGTGTGAAAGCGTTGCGAAGGCGCGCGCAGAACCGCCTCTTCGTATGCATTGAGGGTCTGTTCGACTTCTGTTGTGTTAAGGCCCGCGGCGGTTGCGGCGCCGTCGACGATTTCATCCGCTATGCGAACCACGGCATAAAGATTGCGGATATCGGTGCGTGTGCGGGGAGCGAGCAGCTCGGAGGCAAAGGAAAAGCTCGTGGAATAGGCCGCGATGATTTGTGCTGCGGCTCTTTGGGCACTTTGGTCATAGCGTGGCAAAGGCTGAGTGGGGAAGCGAGAAATCCCAAACACAATCGGCCACCTTAATCCATGGGGCTAAAAAATAGCGCGAGAAAAGTATAGGGCCCTAACCTGAATAAATAACAGGTTAGGGCCCGCATCGGGGTGGCTGACGGGGCTCGAACCCGCGACACCCAGGATCACAACCTGGTGCTCTACCAGCTGAACTACAGCCACCATCGCTGCCTTAAAAGCAGCACGGATAAGATTAACTCACGCCGCGTAAATTACAAAAACGCCTGGTAGTCAGCGGTAGTTGACTCCTTGAGATCCGCTGCTTCCGCGGAGGAGGGGCCCTCGTCGGTGCGGAAGACGCTGCGGCGGTAGTAGTCCAACTCGCGGATGGACTCGATGATGTCCTGAAGCGCGCGGTGCGCCATGCCCTTGTCTGGCTGGTTGTAATAGGCGCGCGGGAACCAACGGCGGCTGAGCTCCTTGATGGTGGAAACGTCAATCATGCGGTAGTGCAGAGCTTCATCCAAGCGCGGCATATAGGCGCGAATGAAGGTGCGGTCGGTGGCGATGGAGTTGCCTGCCAGGGGGGCGGGATGCTCGGGGTCGCAGTGCTCAGCGATGAGCGCCAGGACGGCATCTTCGGCTTCTCGCAGAGTGGTGGCGGATTCGCGGATTTCTTTATCGAGGCCGGAGTTGGCGTGCATGTTGGTGACAAAGTCATCCATCTCAGCGAGCTCCGCTTCCGTGGCATGGACCACTAGGTCGATTCCCTCACCAATGACGTTGAGGTTGCCATCAGTGATGATGGCGGCCACCTCCACGATGACGTGGCGCTTCGGGTCGAGCCCGGTCATCTCCAAGTCAATCCAGACGAGTCGGTCATTCTTCGGGGCGATGTCAGTCATGGGTTTAACCTTAGTCCTCCTAGAGCCGTGCTTGTCGACGCCTCCCTTCCCACCGTCTGGCTCAATCCACCGGCGTGGCGGGTGTGGCGGGGTAGGCAAAGGGTGTGTTTTGGTGCAGATAGTTCAGTTTTTCTAAATGGTTCGTCTTAGCGGTATTGACGGTCCTTGAGCTGTGCATTAAATTTCGGTCAACCGACAGGTAATGTGAAGAATTAGATTCTTCCAAAACATTTTCGTGATTATCCTCACAAAGTTCGATTGAAGTAGTGCATGATTCTTTATGTCACCTTTTATGTTAGAGCTCACAATTTTAGAAAGTAGGTTCCCTCATATGGCCGGGTTCTTGGATGCTCTCAACTCCCTCATTTGGTCCCCTGCACTCGTGTTCCTGTGCTTGGGCGCCGGTGTCTATTTCACGATCGTGACCAAGGGATTGCAGGTTCGCTGTATTCCCGACATGATTGCGCAGCTGAAGAACGGCGAGAAATCAGACTCCGGTGTTTCTTCCTTCCAGTCCCTGATGATTTCCCTCGCCGGTCGCGTCGGCGTCGGCAACATTGCCGGTGTTGCCACGGCGATCGCCTTCGGTGGCCCAGGTGCTGTCTTCTGGATGTGGGCGGTGTCGCTGTTGGGGTCCGCTACCTCGTTCGTGGAATGTACTCTCGCCCAGGTTTACAAGGAAAAGGATCAGGACACTGGCGAGTACCGCGGTGGCCCGGCGTACTACATCGAAAAGGCTTACCGCCACACCTCTGTGGGCCCGTTCATGCTGGTCTACGGCATCATCTTCGCTGTCTCCATGATTCTGGCTACCAGCTACTTCCTCCCAGGCATCCAGGCCAACGGTGTGGCCGCTGCAGTGGAGAACGCCTGGGGCGTCAACGTCACCTGGTCCGCAGTCATCTTGGCTGGCGTCTTGGCCTTCATTATCATCGGTGGCGTCAAGCGTATCGCTAACTTCACCTCGCTCATCGTTCCATTCATGGCAGGCGCTTATATCATCATCGCGCTGAGCATCCTGTTCATAAACTTCGGCGACATTCCACACGTTTTTGGCCTCATCTTCAAGTCTGCATTTGACATGGAAGCAGGATTCGCGGGCATGCTGGGCTCTGCAATCATGTGGGGCGTAAAGCGCGGTATCTACTCCAACGAGGCAGGCCAGGGCACCGGCCCGCAGTCGGCAGCAGCTGCTGAGGTTTCCCACCCAGCAAAGCAGGGCTTCGTTCAAGCATTCGCCGTCTACGTCGATACCCTCTTCGTCTGCTCGGCCACCGCCTTCATCATCATCTCCACTGACATGTACAAGGTCTTCGAAGGCGAGTCCGAGGACGGCGCCGTTCGCTACGCCGGCTCCCTGCCTGACGGCATTGAGGTCGGCCCAGGCTTCGTTCAATCCGGTATGGACTCGGTATTCAACGGTGTCGGCGCTTCCTTCGTGGCAATTGCTATCGCGTTCTTCGCCTTCACCACCGTTCTGGCTTACTACTACATGGCAGAGACTAACCTCACCTATTTCAACCGCTGGATCAAGAATGCTGGCGCACGGCGCGCGCTGGTGTGGGTCCTGCGCGTCCTCATCATCATCTCCGTCATCATTGGTGCTACCACCACCCCGGGCTCCGCGTGGGCATTGGGCGACATCGGAGTGGGCGCCACCGCATGGCTTAACATCATCGCCGTCCTCTTCCTCCAGGTCCCGGCACTCAAGTGCCTTAAGGACTACAGCACGCAGAAGAAGGCTGGCAAGGATCCGGACTTCGACCCTGAAGCTCTGGGCATCAAGAACGCCGACTTCTGGGCAGAGCGCAAGAACGCTCGCTCTTCCTCTGCAGCCGAGTAAGGCACACCAAAAGCAGGCTCGCGGAAAGGGTGGGAGTGCCTTAGGCCATCTTTGAGTAGAAGCTGCCGATGAGCGGTGCGGCAATCGGGGTAGGGATGATTTGGCCAAGCGTATTCATGGCCTTCGACAGCGGGCCTGGTACCACGCGGCGTTGGTTGCGAGCCATAGCCTCTAGGGTCTCTGCGGAGCAGGACTCGTAGGTGGTCCATAGGAAGTCAGGAACTACCTTATCTACGATGGACTGCTCCTCTTCCGGGATGACGGCATCGCGCACGGGGCCGGGGGCTAGCAAGGTGCAGCTGACGCCAGAGCCCTTGAGCTCGTAGTGCAACGCCTCGGTGAAAGCGTTGACGCCTGCCTTTGTAAATACATAGGTGGCGTTGTTTGGAATCGAGACGTTGCCCGCTGCAGAACCAACGTTGCAGATAGCGCCGGAGCGACGCGGCAGCATCTGGTCCAAAGCGGCGCGGGTCAGGCGGTGCACGGCCTTGCCGTTGAGATCGAATTGCTTGTTCTCATAGTCCCAGTCCTGGTCCATGAATTTGCCAAAGCTGGCGATGCCCGCGGAGTTGACGATGATGGAAATCTCTTTGCCAGCCATGAACTCGATGACGCGATCGACGTCGGCTTCCTTTGCTAAGTCGGCGGCCAGAGCGATCGCATCGATCTCGTGCTTCGTCTTCAGCTCATCCGCGATGCGCTCGAGGACTTCCTGGCGGCGCGCCACCAAAATGTCGTTATAACCGCGGGCGGCGAGATCGCGCGCAATCGCCTCGCCGATGCCCTGGCTAGCGCCCGTAAGCAGCGCATAGGAATTGCGGGTGGGTGCGGGAAGACCTGCGTTTTTAGCCATTGTGATTGTGTCCTTTCGCCGAAAAGAAGTTTTCAACCAGCGTAGACGAAAGCAAAACATCAGGGTGGTTCTCGGGGTTTTACCTGATGCTTGTGGCCTGCTGAGAGGCTTTAATGGAAGGTACACACCAAGAAGAAAGGACAATCATGAATAACCGTTTGACCCGCTCGACCACAGATTGCTACATCGGAGGCGTGTGTGGCGGCATTGCTCAGACCTACAATCTGGATCCCACGTTGGTGCGCGTCCTCTTCGTTGTTGCCACTTTGGCAGGCTTTTCCGGTGTGCTGGCTTATCTCATCCTGTGGGTCGTGATGCCGGTAGGTAGCTAAGCCCTACTGCAGTGGCCCAAAGCCCATGAACCTATGCCAGGTTTCCCATTCATCGCGGAGCCTGGCGGCGTGGTGTGCGGGGCTGGCGACGTCGTCGATAAGCACCGCGTCCTGCATGCGCACTCCGTTGTCGAAGAACAACGCCGCGTGCCCGGAAGCGCCGTAGCGCACGACGGGAACGAGGTTGAGGCCGTCGAAGGAAAGATGCGCATTCGGGCGTACATCAAGGCCCGCGATGGCAGCAAGCGTCGGCGCCAGGTCCATCGGGGAGACTAGCTCTGGGCACGGCTCCACCAGCTTTTGATCAGTAACACCCGGCCACGACAGCGACATCGGCGAGGGCCCGCCGCTTAAGGAACACACTGCAAGGACGCTGTGCTTGGCGACGTCGCGCAACCGCGCTGGCTCCGCAGGCTCCTCGAGCAGTCGAAACACGGGCTGCTCAGCAGTACCGGGGGCCGAGTCGATGTCCTCGCTGATGAGGTAGCCGGCCTCGCGGAAGATATCGGTGATGCGGGTCGTGGCGCCGCGCTGCGGATACTGGCCGGTCAGAACCGAGTTGCGCGATTGTGCGTATTCCGGCGAAGGCGCCCATGCGTTGGTAAAACGCATGCCGATGAGCGCTTCTTCTGGGGCAGTGACGAAGGTGGCCAGCGTGATATCCATGCTTGTCATTTTAGGCGCGCTTACTAAGCCAGACCGATAAAACCAAAGAAAAGGCCACCAATCTGTGGAAGAAACTTCCCAGTGAAGTGGCCTTTTCGGCGGTGCCCCCAGCAGGACTCGAACCCGCGACACATGGGGTAGAAACCCACTGCTCTAATCCGCTGAGCTATGGAGGCTTAGGCTTTCATCTTAGACCAGCCAGCCTCGCGTACTAAAAGTAGGGCTTAGCGTCTTAGGCCTTGTCCGCTTCTGCCGAGTGGACGGACTTGTGAAGAAGGGTTTCTTCGCTCTCGCCGCCTACGGAAAGGATGAGATCTACCAGCTGGTTGGCGGCAGGGGAAAGGTCGCGTTCACGGCGGTAGATGAGCAAGGACTGCATCGGTGGGATGCCTTCTGCAATCTCGCGGAGGTGAATGCCGCGGTGGTTGAGCGCCTGTGCCGAGCTCGGGACAAGGCACACACCGATGCCGCCGGAAACCAGTGGGAGGCCGGTCTGGAGGGTAGAGATTTCTTGGACGCGGTTAGGGACGGCGTCCGGGTGCTTGGCAAAGACCTGGTCCAGCAGCTCTGGAAGGCCAACGAATTCAGGGTTGCGTGGAGGCAGGATCCACGTTTCTTCCGCGATGTCGTGAAGGGAAACAGGGTTGGGCAGGTGCTGGAGGCGATCCGGTACGGCGACGCGGAATTCCATCTCGCTGGCTACATGGACGTTCAGCTCGTTGTGGTAACGCTGGGCAAATGCGTGTGGGTCAGTCGAAGGCATCAGGCCTAGGTCGATGGAGCCTTCGAGGACGCGGCGCAGGGTTATGGTCGGTTCTGGATCGTCCAAGAAAATGTTGACCTCAGGGGCGCGATCCACCATGCGGTGAAGAACCTCTGGCATAAACAGCCAGTTGAACTCCGGCGCAGACGCGATAGAGACGCTGCCGGCGGCGCCGCTGGCGATCTCGGTGATGCGCTGTGCGGCGTCGCTAAGCAGGGTGTCCATCTTCGCGGCGATGGAATAGAGGTAGTCGCCGGCTTCGGTGGTCTTAACACCGGCGCGGCCGCGGGTCAGGAGTTGAACGTCAAGCTCCTTTTCGAGCTTACGAATAGAGAGACTTAGAGAAGGCTGAGTCATATCTAGAGCTTCAGCCGCATGAGTGAAAGATCCGTAGTCCACTACGGAACGAAAGTAGAGTAGCTGGCGTGAATCCATAACGAATAATTATGCCAGAACTTAAAAGATTATTCGTTTTAGGTAAGAAGACGGTTTGGGCGGTAGACTGCGCCTATGGAAAAACGGGAAGAAACTGCCAGCTCAGCGGCTCGCGCGGCTTCGACAACGGTTTCGCCGGCGCAGGGCGCAGCGTCCAAGAACACAGTTTTCAAAGGTGGAAAGCGTGGCGCCAAAGGTGCTACAACGGTCTATCTCGCGGCTCTTATCGTTGCCGGGCTGGTTGCTGGCGTTATTTCCCTGTTCTTTCTGGCGGAGTCACTCGCGGCATTGGGCATTCCCGATCCCGGGCGTTTGACCACATTCGGCCTGCCATTTTTCCGCGGCGTCGCCTGGATTTTAATGGCGCTGTCGGTGGGCTCGTACATGGTTTCAGCCTTTCTCGTTGCGCCGCAAATTCCTAAGAAAGGCAATGATCGTCTCATTGAGTCGCGCTTAAGTGTCGATGGACACATCGCCGCCCGCGCCGGCGCCCTGGCGGCTTTTGGCGTGGCAGTGGTATCTCTGCTGGAAGTGCCGCTGGTTATGTCCGATCTGACGGGCACACCTTTCCTCAAAGTCCTCAACCCGCAGCTGATGGGCATGGCGCTGGATAGCATTTCCACCTCCCAGGCCTGGTTGGTCACCGCCTCCATCGCGGTTGTTGCCGGCGTGCTGGGCCTGGTTTCTAAGAAATGGTCCCTGCAGCCTATTGCGTTTTTCTTCGCACTCATGCAGATTGTGCCCCTCGGCATGGAAGGTCACTCTGCTTCCGGCGGCGACCATGATTACGGCACGAACTCCCTGCTCTTCCACCTTTTCTTCATGGTGCTTTGGGTGGGCGGATTGCTGGGGCTTATAGCCCATAGTCGCCGTCTGGGACCAGACATGCCTACGGCCGTGCGCCGCTACTCGGTGGTTGCTTTCATCTCCATCGTAGCTATGGCCGCCTCCGGCGTGATTAATGCGCTCATCCGCGTTGAGCTAGCAGACCTGTTTAGTACCCGCTATGGCCTCATCATCGTCGCCAAGGCGGTGCTTACTGTCCTGCTTGCCGTCTTTGGACTAGCGCATCGCCAGATCACCATGCCGCAGTTGGAGCGCCGTCCGCTGCTTTTCCGCCGCGTCGCATTCGTGGAGATCCTCGTGATGGCCGCCACCGTGGGCGTGGCTATTTCCATGGGCCGCACGCCGCCCCCGCCGCCGCGCGATCCGAACCTGAACAACATGCAGGTGCTCTTGGGCTACGAGCTTCTCGACGCCCCGACGGTGACCAATGTCTGGACCATGTACCGCTACGACCTCATGTTTGGCACTTTGGGGCTCGTGCTTGCTGCCGCCTATGGTTACGCGCTGCTGCGCTTGCGCCGCCGCGGCCTTAACTGGTCGCGGGTCCGAACCACCTGGTTTATGCTGGGCGCCTTAGGCTTGACCTTCATCATGAGCTCGGGCATCGGCCTTTATATCCCGGCGCTTTATTCCATGCACATGCTGGGGCATATGCTCCTTTCCATGGCGGTTCCGCTCTTCCTCGTGCTCGGCGCACCGCTGACCTTGGTGATGGAGGCCTTTGAGCCCGGCGCGCCGGGGCGTCCCACTGTCCATGACCTGGCGGTGGCGGTAACTAAGTCGAAGCTTTTGAAGTTTCTTACCCATCCGGCGGTCAATCTGATTCAGTTCCTGACCTTTTTGTACGTGCTCTACCTTTATCCGGAGCTGTATCAGTTCGCGGTTTCTGAGCATGCCGGCCACGTAATCATGAACTGGGTCTTCTTGGCCTCGGGCTATATCTATTACTGGGAGGTTATCGGCCCGGATCCGTTGCCGTTCCGCGCGCCGACTAACCTGCGCCTTCTGGTGTTGTTCTTCTCGATGCCGCTGCACCTTTTCGCCGGCGTCTACTTGATGCAGCTGCAGAGCGTGCTCGGCGTGGAGTTTTATGAGTCGCTGGGGCTGCCGTGGCACCCGGACTTGCTGCAGGATCAGCGCGTGGGCGGCGGCATCGCGTGGGGCTTTGGCCAGTTCCCGTTAGTCATCGTCTTTGGCAAACTCTTTTTGGACTGGCTGCGCGATGACCGTGCTACCGCTCGCCGCCACGATGCCAAGGCAGAGGTTGACGGCGATGCGGAGTTGGAGGATTACAACGAAATGTTGCGCCGCATGAGTGAGGGCGACGCCACTGGATTCCGGCAGCAGTAATCGTTGCAGTAGAGCCGGTTATTTTTCTGAGCGAAGTTCTTTTTGTGGATAGATCCCCTGCCGTTTCGGGCAGGGGATTAACTTTTGTTGATGCTTCCAACAAGTTATCCACAGCTAGGAAAATCGGCCCTTGTGGCAGTGCTAGGACGCTAGCGATGATTCGAGCAAGGAAGGTATTTACACGACCTTCTTAAAACACCGCGAGGCAGGAAGACCTGTACTCACAAGTTTCGCTAGCTCAGCAAAGGATTTTCTAAAGCACATGTCTCAGCTACCAATCACCATCACCGGCCATCTCACGCACGAACCCGAGCTCATCAAAGTCAACACCGACATGTACAAGGCGCGCCTGCGCGTGGCATCCTCCCGCCGCATCCCGGTGGATAATGCGGACAACGGAGTCCGTGAGTGGCGCGATACCGACCTCATCTACATCGACGTGGAGCTGTGGGGTCAGTTCGCGATCAACGTTAAGAAGTCATTGCACCGCGGAATGCCGGTCATCGTGGTCGGCTCGGTCTGCTCCGATTCCTGGCTGGCGCCCGATGGCCAGAATAAGTTCCGCACCTTTATCAAGGCTTTCTATGTCGGCCTAGACCTAAACCGCTACGTTATCTCCTCCCGCAAGCTCGAGCGCGTCTATGAAACCGACGGATTGGAGGCACCTGCTTCGGGCGAGACGATGCCGGAAGTCGATGTGGACAGGACGGCGTCGATGGCCGCAGGTGCCGGCACCCAAGACCATGACGATAAGCACGACACCGCAGCCGATCGCCGTCAAGCTGCGCATAGTAAGGCGAATGCAGCCGAGGAGTCGTTCGAGGAGGCCGAGGCGCCCGCCGAGCAATCGGTAGGCAGCTAAGCACCGCCTTGTGGATGCCTGCGACCTGGGCGCCCCGGGGAGGTGCAAAGCGGGGGATTGAAATCACACGCTAATCCCAGCCCGGGGCGCTAGGTACATCCATGTCATGTACTCTTTGTTGTGTTATAAACCATTCCTAAGTTCAAGCAAAGGGTGAAACATGGGCGAATTCATCTACACGATGAAAAACGTGCGTAAGGCAGTCGGCGAGAAGCTCATTCTCGACAACGTAACGATGGCCTTCTACCCAGGCGCCAAGATTGGTGTCGTCGGCCCGAATGGTGCAGGTAAGTCCTCCATTCTGAAGATCATGGCCGGCATTGATCAGCCTTCCAACGGTGAAGCATTCATCGACCCGGGCAAGACCGTGGGCATCCTCCTGCAGGAGCCACCGCTCAACGAGGAAAAGACGGTCCGCGGCAACGTGGAAGAGGGCCTCGGTGACATCTTCGAGAAGAAGCAGCGCTTCGAAGCTATCGCGGAAGAGATGGCTACGAACTACACCGACGAGCTCATGGAAGAAATGGGCAAGCTGCAGGAGGAGCTGGACGCTGCCGACGCCTGGGAGGTTGACTCCAAGATTGAGCAGGCGATGGAAGCTCTGCGCTGCCCGCCTTCCGACGCCCCGGTAAACAACCTTTCCGGTGGTGAGCGCCGCCGCGTTGCGCTGGCGAAGCTGCTGCTTTCAGAGCCTGACCTGTTGCTGCTCGACGAGCCAACCAACCACCTGGACGCCGAGTCCGTGGAGTGGCTGGAAAAGCACCTTGCTGACTACCCGGGTGCCGTCCTAGCCGTTACCCACGACCGTTACTTCCTCGACCACGTCGCGGGTTGGATCTGTGAGGTTGACCGCGGCAAGCTCTACCCATACGAGGGCAACTACTCCACCTACCTGGAGAAGAAGGCCGAGCGTCTCGAGGTCGCTGGCGCCAAGGATAAGAAGCTGCAAAAGCGCCTGAAGGAAGAGCTCGCCTGGGTTCGTTCCGGTGCCAAGGCACGTCAGGCAAAGAACAAGGCTCGTCTCCAGCGCTACGAGGAGATGGCTGCTGAGGCTGAGCAGTACCGCAAGCTCGACTTCGAAGAAATCCAGATTCCTACCCCTCCACGCCTGGGCAACAAGGTCGTTGAGGTCAAGAACCTGGTCAAGGGCTTCGACGGTCGCACCCTGATCAAGGATCTCTCCTTCACCCTGCCGCGTAACGGCATCGTGGGCGTCATCGGCCCGAACGGCGTCGGTAAGTCCACCCTGTTCAAGACCATCGTTGGCCTGGAGCAGCCGGACGAGGGCACCGTCGAGGTTGGCGAGACCGTCAAGCTGTCCTACGTTGACCAGGGCCGCGAGAACATTGACCCAGAGGCAACCGTCTGGGAGGTCGTTTCTGACGGATTGGATTACATCCACGTCGGCCAGAACGAAATGCCTTCTCGTGCATACCTGTCCGCATTCGGCTTCAAGGGCCCGGACCAACAGAAGCCTTCCAAGGTGCTCTCCGGTGGTGAGCGCAACCGCCTCAACCTGGCGCTGACCCTGAAAGAGGGCGGCAACCTGATCCTCCTCGACGAGCCAACCAACGACCTGGACGTCGAGACCCTGGGCTCCCTGGAAAACGCTCTAGAGAAGTTCCCGGGCTGTGCAGTGGTCATTTCCCACGACCGCTGGTTCCTGGACCGCACCTGTACCCACATCCTCGCGTGGGAGGGCAATGTTGCAGAAGGCCAGTGGTTCTGGTTCGAGGGCAACTTCGGTGACTATGAAAAGAACAAGATCGAGCGCCTAGGTGAAGACGCTGCTCGCCCGAGCCGTGTTACCCACCGCAAGCTGACCCGATAAGAGTGACTACTAGCTAGTAAAAGGAATCAATGTCTTCTGAAAAGGTGCACGCCCATTCTGTAGGCGTACGGTGGTCGGACTTCGACATGTACGGCCACATGATGAACGCCAACTATATCGAGTTGGCGCAGGAGGCCCGCCTGGCATTTGCCATGGACCATTTCTACAAGCAGGGTTTGGAACTCATTGCGTTCGTGCGTCATCTCGACGTCGACTATGTTCGCCCGCTGAAGTGGGATGGAAAGAATTCCACCGTCACCGTAGAGACTGCTGTAGTACGCCTAGGCAATACCTCGTTTACCACCCGGCAGGAAATCAAAGACGGTGCTGGCAACGTAACTTGCGTGGTCACCTGCACCCAGGTGGTCATCGATAAGGTAACGCAGGCGCCGCGTCCCGTCTCCGAGGAAGAAAAGAAAATCATCACGGAGAATGCTTTGGTTAAGCTGGACGCATAGCGCGAGCCAAATCCGGCTCGATGCGTGAGCAGTTTGTCTAGGAGGGCCCGCAGACCATGGTTCATGAATTACTCGAATTATTAAGTGGTGGACCTGGTTTGCGGGCCCTTCTCGCACGTGCGGTGGGGTTGGATGCTTCGGCAGTGGTGCGCTTGCGTCAATTCGACGCCCAGACCGTCGAGGCTTTCGTTACCACTCCGTTCGAGGTCGTCGCCGCCCGCCGCATAGAGGC
The DNA here is from genome assembly GCF_001813815.1 of Corynebacterium sp. HMSC076D02. Lineage (NCBI taxonomy): Bacteria > Bacillati > Actinomycetota > Actinomycetes > Mycobacteriales > Corynebacteriaceae > Corynebacterium > Corynebacterium sp. HMSC076D02. Next base: position 155,159 of record NZ_KV814045.1, on the reverse strand, counting down.
CGTTGTGTCCCGCGATGGGGCAGTGGTTTCCGCGCAGACCCTGCATGATGCGCTTGTGCTCGCCGGGATTGAGTCTGCGACGCTGGACTTAGGCCCAGCCCGCGATCCTTCTTGGCCCGGTGCGCTGCCGCCAGCCACGGGCTTTCAGCTTATCGACACCCTGCCCGTCGAGGTGGTCCGTGAGCTCTCGGATAAAGGCCAACAGTTAGCACGCCAGTTCTCTGGCCCGATGGGCCCGCCTGCTAGCTTGTTGAATCAGACCGTGGTCACGGTTAGCGGTGGTGCGGAGCAAGAGGTTGAGATTCCCATGCGGATGATCTTTGCCTGCACGAGCCTAGGCCTAATTCCCGGTTTTGCTGCGCCCATGGATATCCCACGCCACCTGCGTGTCTCCGGCCTCGGTCGGTGGGTACGCGTCGACGCGCCCTTCGGTAGCGTTTATCGCTCGACGCGCTTGTCCCTCTTCTAACTCGCTATAAAAGCACCGCGGGCCCTCCGAAAGCCGTCCAGCCGAGTGGGCCAAAGGAGCGGCTGAGCTCGAAAAATCCACGGTTTATTTGCGTCATTCTAAGGATGGTAGCAGTGTGCTATGGCCTCCGCGAGCCGTGGTAAAAAATCACACTCGAAATCATTTGTGCTGTGCGTTACTCTTTGGGGAGGAGTTTATCCATCAAAATTTTCTTGTTTAAGGAGTTCTAGAATGCGCATTGGCGTCCCTAAAGAAATTATGAACAACGAAAACCGCGTTGCTCTGACCCCACTTGCGGTGCAAACACTCGTAAAAGATGGGCACGAGGTGCTGGTGGAAACCGGCGCTGGCGTGGGCGCTTCCTTCCCTGATAGCGATTACGAGGACGCCGGTGCGCGCATCATGCCTACCGCCGCAGAGACTTGGGAGCAGGCGGAGATGGTGGTCAAGGTCAAGGAGCCGCAGGCCTCCGAATATGGCTACCTGCGCCCAGACCTCATCGTGTTTACCTACCTGCACCTGGCGGCGGACCGGCCTCTTACCGATGCCCTCGTAGAAGCCAAGACCACTTCGGTGGCCTACGAGACTGTCACCGACCGCCACGGCACCTTGCCGCTTCTTACTCCGATGTCCCAGGTGGCGGGACGTCTCGCGGTGATGGAGGGCGTGCATCACCTCTTGTCCACGCAGGGCGGCCGCGGCGTGCTGTTGTCGGGTGTTCCGGGCACGCAGGCCGCCCGCGTCGTCGTTATTGGCGGTGGCCAGGTCGGTGCCTCGGCCGTGGCGATGGCCCGTGGCCTCCGCGCCGAGGTGACGGTTCTGGACCTGGATCCGCATGTGTTGCAGCGCTTTGACGAGCAGTACCAGGGCACCGTCCGCACGCTCATTTCTGACCCAGCCACCCTGGAGGCGGAGCTCTTAGAAGCCGATCTCGTCATCGGCGCTGTCCTTGTGCCAGGCGCCGCTGCGCCGAAGTTGGTGCGCGAGGAAACAGTCAAGAAGATGAAGCCGGGAGCTGTGCTTGTCGACGTCGCGATTGACCAAGGTGGCTGCTTCGAGAACTCGCGCAAGACTTCGCACGATGAGCCGACTTTCAAGGTTCACGACACTTTGTTCTACTGCGTGGCCAACATGCCGGGCGCGGTGGCCAACACCTCTGCGCGGGCGCTGAACTCGGCAACTCTGCCGTATATTCGCGCAGTCGCAGCGCAGGGTGTCGATGGTGCCATCGAGCGCTTCCCAGGCTTGTCCGGCGGTGTGATGACCCGCGACGGCAAGCTCATTTCTGAGCCGGTGCGTCGGGCCTTTAATTGGGAGGATTAAACCCTAGCGATTGATGAGCATCTGCGCCACGCGCTGCATGTGATCCCAAATCATGTGGCGATAGGCCGGCGGAATCGTCTGCTCATCAATCTCCGCCAGGGAATTGCCCATGAGCCCTAACCAGCGATCATGGGCTTTCTGGTCCACGGGATACGGGGCATGGCGCATGCGCAGGCGCGGATGCCCGCGGTTTTCGCTGAAAAGCTGCGGGCCGCCCCAGTATTGAACCAAGAACCATTTGAGGCGCTCCTCAGCGCCCTCCCAATCGGCATCGGGGTACATCGGGCCGATGACGTCATCGTTGCGGACTTGGGCATAGAAACCGTGGACCAACTTTTCGAAGGTCTCCATGCCGCCGATTGCCTCATAAACGCTGGCTGGCTGCTTTTCAGACGGCATGATTTAAGACTCGTTTCCTGGGGTCGAAGGGCTGAGGCTTTCTACCTGTGCGTCTGGAGCCTCGTCCATGTCAAAGAAGGCCACGCCCTGTGGGTATGGGGTATCGATGTCGTTGGCATGCATCGCGTTGAGAATCTTCGACTGCAGTTTGCGCTGCACGCCCCACTGCTTTCCTGGCAAGGTCTTGACCACGACGCGGAAGGACATATGGTCGACCTCGAGGCTGGAAATTCCATTGACGTCGGGCTTGTCTAGGAGGTCGTCGCGGATGGCGTCGTCAAGCGCGGCTTCTTCAACCGTCTTGGAGATGACGTCAAAGGCCTTATCCGGGTCGTTGGAAAGCGCGACCGGAACCTGCACGCGGGCCACGGAGTAGTGGTCGGAGTGGTTAGCCACCTGCAGGATCTCGCCATTGCGGACGTACCACAGGGCGCCGTCGATATCGCGCACGGTAGTGATGCGCAGGGAAATCGACTCAACGTCGCCGAAGACACCGTTGCCCAAATCGATGGTGTCGCCGATGCCGTACTGATCCTCCAACAACATGAAGATGCCGGAGAGGAAGTCCTTGACCAGTGACTGAGCGCCGAAACCAAGGGCAACACCGACCACACCTGCGGAGGCTACGAGTGGGGCAACGTTGACGCCGACCTCGTCCAGGATTGCGAGCACGGCCCAGACCCAGATGAAAATGCCCGCGGCGGAACGGCCCACGCTAGCCAAAGTCTGCAGGCGGGAAACGCGGCGCGCCTCGTGGGATTTGGACAGTGCGGTTTCCTGTTTTGCAGCTTTGCGGCGCGGGCGAACTTGGGACTTCAGGCGGCCGTTTTTGATGCTGTTATCTGCCAGCTTCGTGATGAGGCGACGTAACAACCAGTGGCCGACGATCGCGATGAGAAGGATGATAGCCACGTGGATGGGCTTATCCACGAGCCATGCTTGAGTGGTTTCGTTCTCCCAGAAGCCGGTGAGGTTATCTACTGCCTCTTGTGGGGTGGTCTCGCCTTGGGCGAGCGTCATATGCGGTGCGAAATTAGGACTCATAGTGCTTTCTATTTGGGGAAAGTGTGCGAGGGGCGTGCGGTGACGGGGCCAGCAACGATGGGCTAGCCAAATCTGCTACGCGCAACCACACCATGGTACGTAAAGGGCAATCGTTGGGCATGGCCCGCGGGCTTGGCGTTGCCTAAAGTTCCAGTTCAGCGTCGTGTTAAGTGCTGCAATGAATTTAAAGAAGCAATCCGCGGGCGAAGTGGACAGCTTTGTCTACAATTTTCAGACATGACTGTTAAGCGTGCTTCTGGATTCCACTCTCGCTCCATCCATGCTGGCTACCAGCCCGATAGCCACATGGGCAGCATCAACGTACCGATTTATGCCTCGACCACCTTTCAACAAGATGGTCTGGCGCAGTTGCGCGGCGGCTATGAATACGGGCGCGTGGCTAACCCCACGGTGCGCTCGCTCGAGTTAACGCTTGCCGCATTAGAGAATGCGCAATATGCGCGGGCTTTTTCATCTGGCATGGCGGCCATCGATACGCTGTTGCGCATTATCTTGCGCCCGGGTGACCACGCTATCTTGGGTAACGATGCTTATGGCGGAATGTATCGCCTGCTCAACAACGACTATGGCCAGTGGGGTATTGAGCTTGATATCGTTGACACAAGCGACGCCGCGGCGGTTGCTGGGGCTATCCGTGAAAACACCAAGCTGATTTGGCTGGAAACCCCAACCAATCCAGCGCTGAATATCACTGATATCGCCGCAGTTGCCGCGCGCAAGGGCGGCGCCCAGGTGGTCGTGGACAATACCTTTGCCACTCCATACCTGCAGAATCCGCTTGAACTGGGCGCGGACCACGTGGTGCATTCCACCACCAAGTACTTGGGCGGCCATTCTGATGTGTTGGGCGGCGCGGTGGTGACAAATTCCGCTGAGATGGACGAGCGCTTGTTGTATTTCCAAGGCAATGTCGGTGCGGTGTCTTCGCCCTTCGATGCATATCTCACCGCCCGCGGCATTAAGACGCTGGGGCTGCGGATGGATAGGCACTGTGAAAACGCGCAGGCAGTAGCCGAATACTTGGAATCGCGGCCCGAAGTAAAACAGGTGCTGTATCCGGGGCTGCCGACGCATCCGGGACATGAATTGGCTGCACGGCAAATGCGCGGCTTCGGCGGCATGATGTCGGCGCGCTTCCATAGCGAGGAGCACGCAAAGCAGATTTGCCTGAACACGAAGCTGGTCTCACTCGCGGAGTCGCTGGGCGGCGTGGAATCGCTGATTGAGCATCCGCAGAACATGACCCATGTTTCGGCCGCGGGCTCCGAGCTGGTTCCGCCGGCGGACTTGGTGCGCATCTCGGTCGGCATCGAGGATATCGCCGATCTTATTGCGGACTTCGAGCAGGCATTGGACACGTTGGGTTAGGGAGGCGGCGGCCTTACTCGAACAGATACCCAGGGCTGGGCACCCAGACCTCCTAGATAGCCTCGTTGGATTTTTCATCAGCCGCGAAGTCGAACTGGAGGTCTTGGTTTCCAGCCCTGGGTATTTGAGTAAATGGTGAGGATGGAAAGGGCGCAGGGGCGCGCTAGCGAAGTGCCGCTAACAGCGAGCCGGCGGTGCGGTCGGTCTCCTGCAGCATCAGTGGGTCGGTGCCAGGCATCGGGGAGATGGTGGTATCCGGCCACTGTGAGTAGGTAGGGATGCCGATGACGTGCAGGCGCGGGTCGACGCTGCCGTCGGGGCGAACCACCTTGCGCTCCCACGTGGTCTCTGGGGAACCGGTGGGGTTGCCATGGTCTAGGAAGGGGCGAACGCGGTCCTTAAGCGATACCGCTAGCGGGTCGGCTGGGCGACGCACGTCGGGAGAGTGCATCCACGCATCAATCAGCCACGGGCTCGAAGCAGAGCGTGGGCCGGAAGTCAGCGTGAATTCGTCGTCCCAGCTCAGTGCGGGGCGGCCGCCCAAGAAGGAGACCATGCCAGCGTCCACGAGAGCGAGTAGCTGGCGGACGCGGAACAGGGGTGGGCCGGAGCCGACCATCTGGCCAAAGGCCATGAACTCTTTGTAATTGCTGGTGCGTGATTCCCAGTCCAGGCGGCCTTCAGAGCCTGCGATGGCAGAGGGCTTGCGGGCGGAGGAAGCTGCCCACAGCGCAGACTTCAGCGGGGAATCCTGAGCGGCATCGGCGGCGATGATATCGTCCGCCAAGCTGTCCGCGATGTACGCGGTGAGCTCTTCTGCGGTGGAACCCGTGAAAGCATCCAACGGATTGACCCAGTGGGAGAGATCGAGCGGCTCGGCAGAAACATCTTTGAGTGCCGCATTGAGCTCCTGGGAGATGCCGACGATGTTTTGGGAATTAAGTTTCGCCGCATCAATGCGCGCAATGATCTCTTCCAGTGGAACCTGCAGTGCCGCAGAGTTAACGCGGGCCTGTGTCTCGTAGTACTCGGCATAAGCATCGCGAGCGATGTGGGGGAGTAGGTCGCGGCCGAAATCGATTTCGCCGCCTTCTACCTTCGCGAGTTGTTCGCGGAAGCGCATAAGTTTTGCGCGCGGTGGGAGTGAGTGATAGTCAGACTTGGGAATATAGGGATAGCCGCGGCCCGAGGAGGCGATGAGATGCGGCTCGTTGCCGGAGGGCTCGTAGCGCAGGCCGGAGCGAGTGGACGCGTCTTCGTGGAAGACGCCGCCGCGGTCGATGGTCAGCAGCGCCATGATGTCGAAGAAGCCCATGCCCAGGCCGCGCACCAAGACGTCTTGGCCGGCAGGGATTTCGGCAATGTCCTGTTCCACCGGGTTATTAGGGCGTACCCAGTGGAGCGAGTCGGAGGCGGCGGTGGCCTCAGTAAGGTGTTGCTCAGAGTCGTTAAGGCCCGGCACCTGCCAGCCATAAGCCAGCACGGTGGAATCGGCGGTGACGCTAGAGCCGTCGGCAAGCTCGATGACGTCCTGCGTGCCTTCTTCGCGCACAGCAACCGCGCGGGAGGGGTGATTTGAGACGGTGACAGTATCTGGCAACTGTGCCAATGCCACCTCAAAAGCCCAGCGCAGATAAGCGCCATAGAGCGCGCGGGAAGGGTTGGACTCGGGGCGGCTGGACTCAATTTCGGCGCGGAAGGACTCGTCGATGGTGACGGGGTGGGCGTCGAAAAGCGCCTGCTTTTCTGGAGAGATGCCCTCGCGCTCGCCGCGCAGTAGCTGAATCCACTCGTACTGAATGGGGCCCTCGAGAACCGGGGCGCTCATGGTGGAGCCAGGCTCGGTGAACAGTGTGACGGCACCGGCGAGGGTGTTCATGCACAGCGTCTGGGTTTGTTCGGTGTCCCAGATGCGGCCGGCGCCGAACTGGGCGTCGTCGATGAGATGCAGCGTGAGGGCGGGTGAGTCGCTGCGGGTATTGAGGTGCGCGGCCAACCGCTCTATCACGGAGATGCCGCGAGGCCCCATGCCAACGATGGCGATGGAGGGGGTTGAATCTGGCGAAATCATTTAATTCATCCTTTGAGGCGAGCTTGTGGGCTCGCCGTTTTGAGAATTTATCTAGACCGGACTGTCTATGGAATTAATACTAACATGTCTATGTTGTGTTAATTTACATGGCCAATAGCAACCTCTTTAAAACTCGAAGGCTTTAGAAAGTGAAACTGATTCGCACCATCGCCAGCGTGGTGGGTGCCGCGGCCTTTCTTACAGGATGCGCGACATCGACCGGCGCGGGTTCTGGAGATGAAGACAACGTCCTGACCTATCTCGAACCGCAGTTCTTCCGCACGCTGTATCCGCCAGCGGCCGGCTTTTATCCCAACGGTGGCGTGGTCAATCAGCTCACCGACCGCCTGCTGTACCAAGACCCGGAGACCCTCGAGCTTTCTCCATGGATCGCCACGGAGATGCCGAAGGTCAACGAGGACGCTACCGAGTACACATTTAACATCCGTACGGATGTGACTTACTCCGACGGCAGCCCGCTGACCGCGGAAAACGTGGTGCGCAACTTCGATCTTTATGGCTTGGGCGATACTGAGCGTACCCTGACGGCCTCGGAGCAGATTGCCAATTATGAGCGCGGCGAAGTAGTCGACGAAGACACTGTGAAGTTCTACTTCTCCGAGCCTTCGCCGGGCTTTTTGCAGGCTACTTCCTCCTATAATGCAGGCCTGCTCGCGGATAGCTCTCTGCAGCTGGACAACGAGGGCTTTGGCCCCGGTAATGCAAAGAAGTTCGTGGGTTCCGGGCCATTCGTGGTCGACGAGGAGAAGATCGGCACCGACCTCGTGCTTAAGACTCGCGAGGACTATGACTGGGCGCCACCGGCCGTAGAGCACCAGGGCCGCGCCGACATCGACGGCGTGCATTACATCCTGGCAGCCGAGGAATCCGTGCGCACGGGCGCCATCATCTCCGGCCAGGCAGACATCGCCCGCCAGATCTCTGCCCCGCAGGAGCCGTTATTGGAAGACAAGGGTGTAGAAATCTTCTCCCGCGGCACCAACGCGATTAACAACCAGCTGGGCTTCCGCTTCAATCACCGATTTCTGCGCGATAAGCGCGTGCGCGAGGCCATCATTCACGGCATCGACCGCGAGGAAATTATCCGCGTGCTCTTCTCCGAGTCCTACCCGCTGGCCAAGTCTTCCGTGGCCGAGACCGGCTTGGGTTTCAAGGATCAGTCGTCGGCCTATACCTTCGATCCGGAGGAATCGAAGCGCCTGCTTGACGAAGCCGGCTGGAAGCCCGGCCCCGATGGCATCCGCGTCAAGGATGGCCAGCGCCTAGTGCTGCGCTCGAATACCGCGCTGCCGCAGCCGCGTTCCAAGGAAGTCATGACGATGGTCCAGGATCAGCTAGGCGCGCTGGGCATCGCCATCGAGATTAACCCGGGCGACCAGGCAACTCAGAACGCAGATGCGAAGTCCATCGACAAGGTGCAGCTCTACCACATCATGGTCGGCCGCGCGGACTATGACGTTATTGCCTCCATGTACTCGGTGAACAACCGCGACGCCCTGCTCAACCAGGACGAAGAGGGCAATCCTCTCGACGCGGAGCTGGAAGGGCTGCTGGGCAAGGTGACCTCCAGCCCCAAGTCTGAAGACCGCAAGAAGGCCGTCGAAGAGGTGCAAGATTACCTCACCGAACAGGCCTACGTCATTCCTCTTTTCGAGGAACCGCAGGTCTTCGCGGTATCGCCGCAGGTTTCCGGTTTCCACACCGAGTCGGTGGCCCGCCCGTGGTTCTACGAGGTCAGCTTGAATCAGGAGGAGAAGTAAATGACTGCTCGACAATTAGCTGCCCGCATCGGGCAGGCACTCGTGGTGCTGCTCGTGACATACACGGTGGCCTTCTTCCTGCTTTCCGCGCTGCCTTCCGACGCCGTGATGTCGCGCTTTGGCGACCCAGCACTGGGCCTTTCGGAGGCGGAGATTGTCGCCATCCGGGAGGAAATGGGCGTCGATAAGCCGCTGCTCGTGCAGTTCTTTACCGGGCTCGCAGGCTTTTTCACCGGCCATTTTGGTAACTCTACGCAGACGGGCGCGGCGGTGTCGACGCTGATTGCCGACGCCCTCCCGCACACCCTTATCCTCGCCGCGTGCGCGATTGGCCTGGCCATCGTCGTGGCGCTCATCGTGGCCTTCCTGGCTACCTTGCCGGGCCTCGGCGCGATTGCGACCTTCTTCCGCGGGCTGCCATCTTTCATGGTCTCCCTGCCCGGTTTCTGGATTGGCATCCTGCTCATCCAGGTCTTTTCCTTCCAGCTGGGCTGGGTGCGCATCATCGAGCCTTCCGGGGTAGAGGGCCTTATCCTGCCGACCTTGACGCTGTCGGTGCCGATGGCCGCACCACTTATCCAGGTGCTGATTCGCTCCATCGACGAGACTCAGTCGATGCCTTTCGTGCAGGCAGTGCGCGCTCGCGGCGCCTCGGAGTCGTGGATCTTCTGGCGCAACATCTTGCGCAACTCCCTCCTTCCGGCACTGACTATGGCGGGCCTGCTCTTCGGTGAGCTCGTAGGCGGCGCCGTGGTGACGGAGACCGTCTTCGGACGCAACGGCCTGGGCTATATGACTGCCCAGGCGGTCTCGAACCGCGATACGCCGGTGCTGCTGGCCGTGGTTCTGATCGCGGCTACCGCTTACGTCATCATCAACCTCGTGGTGGATCTGCTCTACCCAGTGCTGGACGTGCGCCTGCGCCGTCCCGTTACTGCTACTGCAGGATCGACCGAATCCGCGAAGAGAGCCCGCGCATGAGCGTTCCAACCTCGAATAACACAAACGCGCAACCCACGCAGCTGCGCCGCAACCGCCACCACGTCTCGCGCGCACAGCGCAACCCGTGGACCAGCCCAGCCTCCATCCTCGCGCTGGTGATCCTCGCGGTGGCCTTCCTGGCGGCTTTGGTGCCGGGCCTTTTCACCAACTCGGATCCTTATGCCGGCACCGACGTCGCTCTTTTGCACCCCAGCTCTGAGCACTGGTTCGGCACCGACGCGGTAGGCCGCGACCTGTATGCCCGCGTGGTCTATGGTGCGCGTCAGTCACTCATTGGCGCGCTCATCGCCGTGGCAGTGGGCCTTATGGTGGGCACGCTACTGGGCCTTCTGGCCGGCTCGCTGCGCGGCTGGGTGGATGCGATCATCATGCGCGTGGTGGACGTGTTACTTTCCATCCCGGGCATCCTGCTTTCCCTGTCCATCATTATCGTGCTGGGGTTTGGTTCCCTGCAGGCCGCCGTCGCGGTGGGTGCGACCTCTATTGCCACCTTCGCCCGTCTGGCCCGCTCGCAGGTGATGTCTGTGGCCGGCTCCGACTACGTTGAGGCCGCCTACGGCGCCGGCGCGATCCCCATGCAGGTCATGGCGCGCCACATCCTGCCGAACTCCCTGACCCCGGTCATCGCCCTGGCTACTTTGCAGTTTGGTTCTGCAATCTTGCAGCTTTCCATCCTCGGCTTTTTGGGCTACGGCGCTCCGGCCCCGACCCCGGAGTGGGGCCTCATCATCGCCGAAGGCCGCGATTTCATGGCCACCGCTTGGTGGCTCATCATCCTGCCGGGCCTGGCCATCGTGGCCGTAGTGGTCTCTGCCAACCGTCTATCCCAGAACTTCCGAGCGGAGGCTTAGAAAAACAATGACAGTTAAAGACAAGGCTGCACAGAATAATCCTTTGCTTACCATCCGTGACTTGAATGTCTCCTACACCACGGCCGCGGGCGAAGTCCCAGCCGTGCAGGGCGTTAGCCTGGAAGTCCACCCAGGGGAGATCACCGCCATCGTGGGTGAGTCCGGCTCCGGCAAGTCCACCTCTGCCATGGCCGCCATCGGCCTACTCGCGCCCAACGCGCAGGTCGACGCCGGAACGATCGCCTTCAAGGGCACCAACGTCACCGATTACACCAATGCGCAGTGGCGCAAGCTGCGCGGGCGCGCAATTGGGCTCATCCCGCAGGATCCCAACAACTCGCTGAATCCGCTCAAGACCATCGGCGCCTCTATCGAGGAAGGCATGGCCATCCACGGCATCGGCAGCGCCGCTAGCCGCAAGCAGCGCGCGATTAAGCTGCTGGAGAAAGTGGGCATCGACGAGCCTGACCGCCGCTATGGCCAGTACCCGCACGAGCTCTCCGGCGGCATGAAGCAGCGCGTGCTCATCGCGGCGGCGGTGGCACTGGAGCCAGAACTCATCATTGCCGACGAGCCGACTTCGGCACTCGACGTGACGGTGCAGAAGGTCATCTTGGACCTGCTTGATGAAATGCGCCAGGAGACCGGCGTGGGCATCTTGTTCATCACCCACGATCTTGCCGTGGCAGGTGACCGTGCGAACCGCATCGTCGTTATGGAAAAGGGCCAAGTTCGCGAGTCCGGGCAGGCCGCGCGCGTGCTCACCGACCCGCAGCATGCCTACTCACGCCGCCTGCTTGCCGACGCCCCGTCGCTTTCTGTAGCCGAGGTCCCGCACTCTTCGCGCGTGGCGCGGCCGGCCAGCAAGGAACCTGTTGCTGAAACCGTGCTCAAGGTCCGCGACCTCACCCAGCGCTACGGCGACTTTGTGGCTTTGGATGGCGTGAGTTTCGACGTGGCGAAAGGAACCACCCACGCGCTGGTGGGCGAGTCTGGCTCCGGAAAAACCACCACGGGACGCTCCATTTCTTTGTTCAATTCGCCGACTTCGGGCTCTATCGAACTGCTGGATGCAGCTGGTAGTACCACCGAGCTGACCAAGCTGAAGGGCAAGGCGCTGCGCGAGGCGCGCAAGTCCGTCCAGCTCGTCTACCAGAACCCGTATTCCTCCCTGGACCCACGCCAGAGCATCGGTGACGCCATCGCTGAGCCGCTGCGCAACCTCGCGGGTGCTAGCAAGTCCAAGGCTAAGGCCCGCGCACAGGAGTTCCTGGAGCTCGTCGCGCTCGACCTACAGCACTATGACCGCCGCCCGCGCGAGCTTTCCGGCGGCCAGCGCCAGCGCGTGGCCATTGCCCGCGCCATGATCGTGGAACCGGAGTTGGTGGTGCTTGACGAGGCAGTCTCCGCCCTCGACGTGACCGTCCAGGCGCAGATCCTGCGCCTGCTGGCGCAGCTGCAAGATGAACTGCAGTTGAGCTACGTCTTCATCTCCCACGACCTCGCCGTGGTCAACCAAATCTCCGATACGGTCTCGGTGCTCTCCCATGGCAAGCAGGTAGAGTCGGGCCGGACCGCCGAGGTATTTGCGAACCCGCGCTCCGAGTTCACGCGCACGCTAATCGCCGCCATCCCTGGCCAGCGTTATCGCGCCGGGGATTTGAACCTAGGGCTGTAAGCACCGCCGCTCATTCGCGGCGGGTAAAGGCCTTAAAAACCTTAAGAGCCTAAAAACCTTAAAACAAGGAAAGGAAGTTTCATGGCAGACATCATCAACCAACTAGCCGGGGCAAGCCCGGAGCTAGTGCAGCTGCGCGCACGCCGGCCCGATGCTTTGGCGAATGCACAGCTTTCATTCCAGGCCCTGCTGGAGCCAGAGGAGTCCGGCACCTTTAGCTATGCGCAGCGCTATGCCGTGGCGGCTTTCTTGAGCGGCATTTACCAGGCTAAAAGCGCCGGCGAGTTCTACGGGGACCTGCTGGCTGATGAGGCCACGGAGACTCTGCAGGGCGCCGTCCAGGCTGCCATTGAGCACGGCACTACTTCTGGCCCTTATGCCGCACCGGCCGATATTTCGGGCGAGGGCGCGGGCTTTATCACCTTCGGTGAGATTGCCGGCCTAGACGAGCGCTTGGCCGCGGCTTTCGATTTTGCACATCTTTTGGCATTCCACCCTAAGGACGCTTCTGCGGAGACCATCGGCCACCTGCAGGCTGCCGGTTGGTCTGAGGATGACATCGTGAGCCTGTCCCAGCTCATCGCATTCCTTTCCTTCCAGCTGCGCGTCATCCACGGGCTGAAGGTCTTGGGTGGCGATGAATCCACCGCCCCCGAGACCACCCGCATTGAGGGCGCTTCCGACCCAGGCTGGCAGCTGCACGAGCACACGCTTAGCCCAGAGACCCACGCTCCGCAGGGCTTTGTTGCCCACTCGCTGGGCTGGAAGCCGTGGTTTACACCGTTGGCCAAGGAGGAGTTCACCCAAGAGCAGATCGATGCACTCATCCGCCCGGAGCGCATCGACTCCGAGTACTTCCGCCTGTTGGCCCGCGATGCTGCGGCGCTGAAGGCCCGTACGCTCACGGACTTGGATATCTTCTACAACACCGACGGCGGCTTGGGCCGTGCCGAGCGCGAGCTGGCCGCCACCGTGGTTTCCCGATTCAACGGCTGCGAGTTCTGCGCCTCGGTGCACCAGCAGCGTTCTAAAGATGAGGGCGGCGATGCCGCGGCCATCGATAGGCTGCTTTTCGAAGGCCTCGACGCCGATTTGGGAAGCGATGCATGGGGCGTGATTCGCGACGCCGCGCGTGAGCTGACGCGTTCGCCCTTTAGCTTCAACTCCGGATGCGTGGCCAAGCTGCGCAGCGTGGGATTCGATGACCTGGCAATCATCGACCTCATCAACTCCGCGTCTTTCTTCAACTGGGCCAACCGCCTCATGCTTACCCTCGGCGCGCCGGATGTACCGAAGCGTTATCGCTAGAATCGGGAAACCTAAACAAGCGCAAATATAGTTAGGAAGGCGAGTAAATCATGGCAAATACCAAGATCGCAGTAGTAACCGGCGCTACCGGCGGCATGGGCCGCGAGATCATTGAGGACCTCGCGCGCGACCATCACGTCTATGCGTTGGGCCGCCGCGCCGAGGAGCTGCCGGAAGCCGCGAATATCACCCCGGTAGCGCTCGACTTGCTGGAGCTTCTTGACCCCGAAACCGCGCTGCCAGAGCCGCTGCAGGCCCTCGACCGCGTCGACGTTCTGGTACACGCGGCAGCTCGCGCCGATAAGCACTCCGTCGAGTCCGCACGCCCGCAGGACTGGCAGGCACAGATGGACTTAAACGTCCACGTTCCCGCTGAACTAAGCCGCCGCCTGCTGCCGCAGTTGCGCGCGGCTGATGGGGAAGGCCTCGTGGTCTTCATTAACTCTGGTGCCGGTATCCACAGCTACGGCGACAATGTTATCTATGCCGCGACCAAGCATGCGCTTTACGCGCTTGCCGACGGCCTGCGCCTTTCCGAGCTCGGTATCCGCGTTTCCACCGTGGCCCCAGGCCCTACCGATACCCCAATGCTGCAGGGCCTGCAGGACTACGACCCAGCGCATGTCATCGCGCCCGTCGAGGTGGCCAATGCCATCCGCGCTGCGGTGGATGCAGGTTCTACCACCCAGCTCACCGAGATCCGCGTGCGCCCGCGCGTGGAGCTTGCGCAACGCAAGAACCTTAAAAAATAGTTGCAAGAACTAGCTAGAAAACTGGTTTAAAACCGAAGCAAATTTGTCGTTAACGCTTGGGCGGGGGATGTGCGCCACGGTGGTGCCTTTCCTCGCCCTAATTCACATCTGCTCGAGATGCGAAAGCTCGGCTGCGCTGTAGACTTCTGAAATTGTGACTACTTCAAGCCGCCGCCGACCTGCCTATTTGGTGATCGCGGATTCGCTGCGCTGCAAGATCGAAACCCAGCAACTCAAGCCAGGCGAGCGTTTCCCCACTGAACGCGAACTGGTCCAGGAATACAACGTTGCCCGCATGACCGTGCGCCACGCGTTGGACATCTTGCAGATCGAGGGCTTAATTGATCGCAAACGCGGTCGCACCGGTGGCACCTTTGTACGCGCCGTCCCGCCCACACTTAACCTGACTAGCCATGAAGGCATTCTGCTGCAGCTGCGGGATCGTGGATTCCTGACGCGCGTTGAAGTAGTAGCGTTGCACAAGGCAGAAGTGCTCTCCCATATGGCGGCGACTTTCGGAGTAGAAGAGGGCACGCTCGTGTGGGAACTCAAGGGCGTGCACTACGTGGATGACGCCCCGATCAGCGTCTCGAAGTACACCATCCCTGTGCAGTTGGTTCCGGACCTTGATGAGCGCGATCTCCACCAGCCTTTGCTGGAGACCTTAGAAAGCTGTGGTCTAAAAATGGCGCACAAGCGCGAGAGCATCGTGGCCGCTACCGCCCGAGCAGAGGAGCAAAAACTGCTCGGCGTGGGCCGTTCGCACCCATTGCTGCGCTTTAGCCGCGTCATCAAGCAGTCCGATGGCGCCGTTATGGCGATAAGTGAGGAAACTTTGCGCTCCGATATCGCCAACGTGGAGGTTATCGTCGGCGAGGACCCATCACCCGGACAGGTCCCTCACCTCGACTAATTAGCGTGCCTCTTATGCTTCCTGCGCATCTACCGCACGATTGCGCAGCGCACGAGCCATACGGTCGCGCTGCTCGGTAACCACACGGCGCAGGCCGCCGGCTAGGTCGCGCTGCAGGAACGCATCGGCCTCATCCAGGCTCTGCTGCGAGATAGCCCAGGATGGGAACAGACCAGTCACAGAGGTCAGTCCGATCTCGGTGGACTGGGAAGCCCAAATCTTTTCTGCCACATCGAAGAACTCGGAAGTCGGCAACAGATCGTCAGCGCCGGGGTAGGTAAGGCCCTCTAGCTTGGAAGTCAGCTCGCGGTTGGTCAGCTTGCCCTCGACAATTTCTTCCCACACCGCGCGCTTGTTCTCCGCGGTGTTGACCGCGGCGCGCGCACGCACTGCGGCTTGGTGGCCGGTCGCGGAGTTATCGCGCGCCAACTGCGCATCGATGGCAGCCGGGACATTGTCAAGCGCGCCGTCGGCAGCCAGCGCTGCGATTGCGTACCAACGCAGGCCCTCGTCATCGGAGGAGTCCAGAACATCCTGCAGGAAGGCGCGGGTGCCTTCGGTCAGGCGAATCTTGGCCAGCGCCTGCGCGAAGACGATGGAACGCTCTGGGTCTTCGTCCTGCGTGCCGGCGAGCAGGGCGTCGGCAAGCAGCGTCGACTCCTTGGCCCACGCTGGGTCCGCGTAGTTGGATTGCGCCGAAGCCGCCTGCTGCACGATGCGCTCGAGCACCGCCAGCTCGGTCTCTGCCGCCGCGCCGCGCGCTACGAGCGCCACGAAGTCGCGGGCGCGCATGGTGCCGCCGCGGGTCATCTCCCATGCTGCGGACCAGCACAGAGTGCGCGCCATTGGGTCGGCGAACTTGTCGATGTTTTCGACCATGAATTCCAGCGACTTGGAATCCAGCTCGATGAGCGCGTAAGTCAGATCATCGTCGTTTGGCAGCAGGAAGTCGATGTCTTGTTCCTTGCGGCCTACAAGCTGCGGAATATCGGTGGACTCGCCGTCGATATCCATCTCGATGCGATCGGTGCGAACGGCCTTGCCGTCTACCAAGTTGTAGATGCCCACGCCTGCGCGGTGGGTGCGCAGCGTCTCGCCACGCTGGACCAGCTGTGCGGTGGTGATGACCCCGGCGTCGTCAGTGTCTAGCTCAACTGCAAACGTGTTGATGCCGGTGGTCTTGAGCCACTGCTTAGCCCAGAAGCTTAAGTCGCGGCCACTGGACTCGGCGAGTGAAGCGAGTAGATCGTCGAAGGTGGCATTAGAGAAAGCATGCGCCTTGAAATGGCGGCGCACGCCGGCAAAGAAGTTTTCGCGGCCCACATAGGCCTGCAGCTGCTTGAGCACGGAAGCGCCCTTAGCGTAGGTGATGCCGTCGAAGTTCTGCTCCACGGTCTCGATGTCGGAGGCATCGGTGGAAATCGGGTGCGTGGTGGGCAGCTGATCCTGCTGATAAGCCCAGGACTTTTCCACGTTGGCGAAGGTGACCCATGCGGTGTCGTACTGGGTTTCCTCAGCCTGGGAGATGGCGGCGGACCAGGTGGCGAAGGACTCGTTGAGCCACAGGTCATCCCACCATTCCATGGTGACCAAGTCACCAAACCACATATGCGCCAGCTCGTGGAGAATGGTGTCAGCGCGGCGCTCGTACTTGTAGTGGGTGGCCTTGGAGCTAAAGACGTACTCGTCGCGGATGGTCACGCAGCCAGCGTTCTCCATAGCGCCGGCGTTGAACTCCGGCACGAAGATCTGGTCATACTTGCCAAAGGGATAAGCAAAGCCGAAGTTACGGTGGTAGAAGTCGAAGCCCTGCTTGGTTTCAGTAAGGATGCGCTCTGCGTCGAGGTGCTCTGCTAGGGAGGCGCGGCAGTAGACCCCCAGCGGGACGGAAACCTTCTCAGCGGCATTGCCTTCTGGGTGCTCAGTCAGTTCGCCGTTCCAGGTATCGGTGACCTCGAAGTAGGGGCCGGCGCACAGGGCAATCAGGTAGGTAGAAAGCGGGTAATCAATCTCCGTGGACCAGGTTTGGGCATCAGCCTTGCCCTCGATTGGCGCGACGGTGGTGGGGCCATTGGTGATGATTGTCCAGTCTGCCGGGGCGTCGAAAGCCAGCGAATAAGTGGCCTTCATGTTTGGCTGGTCGAAGCAAGCGAAGACGCGCTTGGCATCGGCAGTTTCAAACTGGGTGTAGAGGTAAACCTTGCTGTCTGCTGGATCGACGAAGCGGTGCAGGCCCTCACCGGTGTGAGAATAAGGAATCTTGGCTACAACCTTGAGCTCATAATCTGCTACCTGCAGCCCGGACAGCGGGATTCCGTACTCGGCCTCATAAGCCTTGGCGGGCAGGGGAGCGCCGTTCAAGCGAACCTCTAGCAGTTCCTCGCCGCGCAGATCGATGAACGTGGAGCCAGCCTGCTTGGCGCGGAAGGTCACGGTAGTCGTGGAGATGAAATGCGTTTCGGAATTAACTTTGGAACCAACAAGGTCTAGGTGGACGTCGTAGTGGGAAACGTCGATCATCTGTGAGCGGCGCGTGGCCTCTTCGCGAGTGAGGTTAATCGAGGTCATAGGCTAATTACTCCTCCTTGTAGCAATTGAGTTTCTGCATCCACCCTAGTCGTGCCCGTAGGGTGGGAAGGGCCAGTTAGCAATGAATTTGTATAAAAGGAGTCCACATGGCTGAGTCTGTGAAGTTTTGGTTCGATTGCAGCTGCCCGTTTGCTTGGGCCACCTCCCGTTGGATCAAGGAAGTAGAAAAGGTCCGCGATATCGAGGTCACCTTCGTGCCAATGTCGCTTTCCGTGCTTAACGACGGCCGCGATTTGGACCCGGATTACATGGAAATGATGAAGGCAAATTGGGGCCCGGCCCGCGTCGCCACGAAGATCGCCGTCGCGGCCCCTGAAAAGGTCGATGCCTATTACACCGCGATGGGCAATCTCATCCACGGCCAGGAGCAGGGCGGCAAGAAAGGCTTCGGCGCCGCAGGCGCTGGAAGAGGTCGGCTTGCCGGCAGATTACGCCGAGGTGGCAAACACAGAGGACGTTGACGATAAGCTGCGCGAGTTCCACAATGCCGCCATCAACGAGGTCGGCGATGAAGTAGGAACCCCAGTGGTCAAGCTCGGCGATACCGCATTCTTCGGCCCGGTAATTACCCGCGTGCCAGAAGGTGAGGAAGCCGGCGAAATCTTTGATGCTTCCGTCCGCCTTGCGCAGTACCCATACTTTTTTGAACTAAAGCGCACCCGCACCGAAATGCCGCAGGTGAGCCAGAAGTAACTTGGGCTAGCACCCCGAACTTAATGCTTGACGCGGGTGTTAGCCCATGCCGCGAAAGCAAATACTGCT
>NZ_KV814045.1:80209-136728 GCF_001813815.1 Corynebacterium sp. HMSC076D02 | reverse complement strand
GCTGAAAATGCCGTGACAAACGGGATGAAAAAGCTCAGCAGGGCCAAAGCTCCGGCGCCAATCAGCAGGCGCCGGAGCTTTTTGTCTTGGGTGGAAAGCGCGATGGCCCAGGTAACCACGGTGAGAATGACTGGTGCGGCGCGCAGGATGATGACCGTTACCAAGGAGGCCATATCAGGCGACATGGCCGGTTCTGCAAGTTGTTCTTGGAACAGGAAGGTCCACAGCACCTCGACCAAGACCAACACCGTGAAGGCAACTCCGACGGCAAAATATCGCTTCCCGCTGCGGGATGTGGAGCCGAACTTGAGGCTATCCGAGGAGAGGAAAAGAATCGTGAGCAGCGTTGCAATTGGTGCGATAAGGCCCGCGATATTGATGTTGGGCAGCGACATCTGTGCGCTGTATTCCTCCCAGTAGCACCACACCCAGGTGGCCCAGGAAGCCGCGCCGAGGAGTGCGCAAAGGCCTACTCGCAGGTCTCGTGTTGGCCGGAAATAATAGAAAAGGCCCAGGATGATGTGCGCGAGCGTGACGAAAGCAGTGCCGACGACGGGTCCGACGAAAGGAGGCAGGAAGAGCGGAAAGATTGGCAGCAACAGCAGGCTGGCCACAAAGAGGCCGAGGCACAGCCGTGCACCAAAACGTTCGTTCATTTCCAGTCTCCTTTCTAAGACGTTGCGAGCCATGCTGTGAGGGATTCAGCGTTAATACAGGGGATGAATACGGGGAACGCCGATCATAGTAACGCCAGATTGGGCAAAGCTGTAGGATTTGGGGCATGCGCGTTTATTTAGGAGCAGACCACGCAGGGTTCGAGATGAAGAACGTCATCGTTGAACACCTGAAGAAGCAGGGCCACGACGTCATCGATTGTGGCGCACACGTTTACGACGCTGAGGATGATTACCCAGCTTTTTGCATTGAGGCGGCACTGCGTACCGTCAACGATCCCGGTTCCTTGGGCATCGTGCTCGGCGGCTCCGGCAACGGTGAGCAGATTGCAGCCAACAAGGTAAAGGGCGCGCGTTGCGCACTGGCTTGGTCCCCAGAAACCGCCCGCTTGGCTCGCGAGCACAACAACGCTCAGCTGATCGGCATCGGCGGCCGCATGCACTCTGAAGAAGAAGCGCTGGCCATCGTGGATGCCTTCCTCGAGCAGGAGTGGTCCGCAGCTGATCGCCACCAGCGCCGCATCGACATCCTGGCGGAGTACGAGCGCACTGAGATTCCGCCGGAGCTTCCTGAGGCTTAGTTCCTTCAAGGTTCCTTTAAGGTGCCTTCAAATACTAAAACTGCTAAAAGCGCCTTCACTTCTTTTCGCCCACCCACTGGATGTGGGGCCAACGAGAAATGAAGGCGCTTTTTAGATGCCTAGCTAAGCAGACTCGCGCTGTCTAGTTCTCGCGCTGCTTAGCTAGCGTTGAACTCGTTTGGGTGCGGGCCGCCGCGGCCTTCCTCACCAAGATCCAGATCCGTGATGGCAGCCATCTCGTCCTCGGTTAGCTCAAAGCCAAAGACATCGAAGTTTTCCGCAATACGCTCTGGGTTCGCGGACTTCGGGAACAAGATGACGTCATTTTGCAGGTGCCAGCGGATGATGACCTGCGCAGGGGAGACCCCATATTTCTTGGCAGGCTCGGTAACCTCATCAATCTCGAAAAGGTCCGTCTGGCCCTGACCGAGTGGGCCCCAAGCCTCAATCTTGACGCCGTGTGCACGGAAAGCGTCCAATTCGCGCCAACGCTGCAGGTACGGGTGCAGCTCAACCTGGTTAACCACCGGGGTAACAGAGGTGTGGGTTTCCAGCTGCTCTAAGTGCTCGAGCTCGAAGTTGGAAACGCCGATGGATTTGACCTTGCCGGACTTTTGCAGCTCAATCATCTGCTTCCATGCCTCGACGTAGTTGCCGTTTTCTGGGCACGGCCAGTGGATGAGATAAAGATCGACGTAGTCGAGGCCCAGCTTCTGCAAAGACTCATCGAGGGCCTCTGCGGCGTTGGTCTGGCTATCATTCCACAGCTTGGTGGTAATAAATAGCTCCTCGCGCGGAATATCGGAGTTAGCGATGGCGCGGCCTACGCCCTCCTCGTTGCCATAAACGGCAGCAGTATCGATGTGGCGATAGCCCACGCGCAGGGCTTCAGCGACGAGCTCTTCGGTCTTTTCTGGATTGACCTTGAAGACGCCGAAGCCAAGCTGTGGGATTTCGTTACCGTCGTGGAGTTTCATCATTGGTACAGACATGGTTCCCAGACTACGTTGCGAGTGAACAACTTAGCAGAAGCCAAGCTCAGCGGTACAAAATAGCCACAAAAATTTACGTATTAATTATTGCTCGGGTGGTGCTGTTGCTGGGCGCCCAGTGTGGGGGCGAGAACTAGAAATCGAAATCGAAGCCAAAGAGACCGTCGTCGCCATCGCCGCCGTCGAAGAGGCCGTCGAAGAATCCGCCGCCATCTTCGCCGTCACCGCCCGTGTTTCCGGCGATGTCACCACCGCCTAATTCACCACCACCCTGGTCGCCGCCCCAGTCGCCGCTTTCGGCAGCTGCTGCCGAGTAGCCAATGCCGGACATGCCGCTGAACATGGCATTGAACATCATGGAGTAGCCCATCATCCATACGCCGGTGCTCAGTGCGTCGGCCCACCATGGGCGGGAGTACCAACCAGCCGGAACCGGGCGGCCTGCAACCACGCCGCCGGGGTAGTAGTTCGGCGTCTCGCTGGATGCATAAGGCGAAGCGGTAATCGTCTGGCCGTCTGCCTCAACTGTGCGCTTTTCAGTGACCTTGCCAGCCTGGCGCTGGCCCTCCAACGGTGGGAGCTCTGGACCTGCATCCATGCCCATGATTTCGCGCGCTGCGTTGACATAGTGCATGCCCTCTAGCGCGGATTCGCGCGCCAGATTCGCCTGCTTGACGGTGTTGGCGCGGGAAATCGCGGCATTGGCTGCGGTGAAACGCTCGGAAGCATCTGCCATGGCTTGTGTGGAAGCAGCGTCGGTGCCGGAAATCTGCATGACCTGACCACCCAGGCGCTCAGTCCAGCGGCGGGCATCTGCCAATGCGTCCTCGAAGCGCTGCGCTTCAAGCTCTTCGCGCCTTTTCTTCTGTCCGCGCGAAGCAAAGTAGGCGGCGCCGCCGCCGACGGCAATAAGCAGGATAATTGGTGTCAAGAAAACTCACTTCCAAATCTTGATGGGCAACACACGTTGAACGCCTTCCAAGCCTAGTTAGTTCCCCACGTTGACGGGCCGGTTTTATTTTCTGCCGGCAAGTGCGCTAAAGTGGTTCGCACGTCAAACATCGCTAGATGTCGGACTGTGGGAATGTCGTATAGTGGCTAATACCTCAGCCTTCCAAGCTGAAGACGCGGGTTCGATTCCCGTCATTCCCTCCAATTTTTAAATCTCGAGTCAACGTTTCATGCAAATGTTGGCTCGAGATTTGTCGTTTTCCACCTTGCGATCAAATCCAGGGAAAAGCCCATAAAGCGTGCTTGTTTGGCCGAAACCCCAAATGGTGAGGTGACAAACCTACATGGTGAGGTCTAAAAGGTGAGGTCAGTAGACTCCAGCCACAGCCGTTATCACCAGGCGCAGAATTGACGGCGTGACCTCACCATCTAGGAATGGGCGACCTCACCATCTGGTTTAGGGGCAAGGCCCACGTCCCACAGTGCGATGTTGTGGGGCTTCGCTGAACGGGCTGCGGAGACGTTGCCGATGCAGTGGAATGGCGCCGCAAAACAAGCGCTAAAACTCACGCTTGAAGGCGTTAACTTTGCGTAATTGGCCGTTGCGACGGGGAGGAAATTCATAGCTGTTAACCTGCGGAAATGCTCTTAAGTGGGGGTCGGTGTTAGGTCATTTGGAGATATGCCGCTACACTATTTCGAGTATGCAACGCACCCACGGCGAAAAGCATGACATGTTTTAGAAGATCGTGGAGGCCTACATACGGGGCGTGGCGCAGTTTGGTAGCGCACCTGCTTTGGGAGCAGGGGGTCGCAGGTTCAAATCCTGTCGCCCCGACGTATGGGGGTCTGGGAATACCCTTAAAGTATTTCCAGACCCCTTATTTACATTCTGAACCAATTTATGCCAGGAGAGTTTCTCGTGAAGACCACCGTAGACAAGCTGAGCGATACCCGCGTCAAGCTCACCGTCAACGTTCCGTTTGCTGAGCTGGACAAGGAAATCGATCAGGCCTACGCGGCGATCGCACAACAGGTTTCTATCCCAGGTTTCCGTAAGGGTAAGGCTCCGCGCCAGCTTATCGACGCCCGCTTTGGTCGCGGCCCGATTCTCGAGCAGGTTGTCAATGACATGCTGCCGACCCGTTACGAGCAGGCAGTTCAGGAAAACGACCTGAAGGTTATCGGCCAGCCAGAGGTTGACATCGCGAAGATCGAGGACAACGACTTCGTCGAGTTCACCGCTGAGGTTGACATCCGCCCGGAGATCGAGGTTCCGGACTTCTCCAAGCTGTCTGTTACCGTTCCGGCTCTGGAGGCTAAGGAAGAGGACGTCGACAAGGCTCTCGAGGACTTGGCAGCACGCTTTGGTGAGCTCAAGGACACCAAGCGCAAGATGAAGACCGGCGACTTCGCCATCATCGACATCGTTACCGAGATCGACGGCGAGAAGCTGGAAGAGGCATCCTACGAAGGCATGTCCTACCAGATTGGTGATGACGACCTCATCAAGGGCCTTGACACCGCACTGCGCGGCATGAAGACCGACGAGGACAACGAGTTCACCTCCACCATCCAGTCCGGTGACCACGCTGGTGAAGAAGCAACCATCAAGGTTCACGTTCAGCAGACCAAGGAGCGCAAGCTTCCGGAACTGGACGATGAGTTCGCACAGATGGCTTCCGAGTTCGACACCATGGACGAGCTGCGCGAGTCCACCAAGACCCGTGTTGAGGAGTCCAAGAAGGCTGAGCAGGCTGCGAACATCCGCGACGAGGTTCTGAAGGCTGCTCTCGACGGCGTTAAGTTCGAGCTGCCGACCTCCGTCGTTGACGAGCAGGTTCACGCACAGCTGCACCAGATCCTGGGCCAGCTGGCTCACGACGAGAAGGCATTCGCACAGCTGCTTGAGGCGCAGGGCACCACCCGCGAGGAGTTCGATAAGGAAGCTCGCGAGTCCGCTGAAGAGTCCGTCCGCACCCAGCTGTTCCTGGATGCCGTTGCTGAGGAAGAGCAGCCTGAGGTCTCCCAGCAGGAGCTGACCGACCACATCCTGTTCACCGCTCAGTCCTACGGCATGGACCCGAACCAGTTCATTCAGCAGCTGCAGTCCAATGGCCAGATTGCAAACCTCTTCTCTGATGTTCGCCGTGGCAAGGCTCTCGCAGCCGCTATCTGCCGCGTTGACGTCAAGGACGAGGACGGCAACAAGGTTGACGTCGACCAGTACTTCGGCGAGGTCGAAGAAGAGGGCGCTGAAGATGCTACCGAGGAGAAGTAGGTTTCTTTCGTAGCGAGCGGTTTCTAGCGCACTAGCAAACCCCGGATTCATGAATGAGTCCGGGGTTTGCGTGATCGTGAACGCCCTCTAGAGATGTGCGTGGGTCCTAGCTGGTTAAGGCATTGTCCACCAGAGCCAGGAAGCGCATGACGTAGTCCTTTACAAATTCTGCGGTGTGTTCATTAAGACGGCCCGAGTCTTCGAAAAGGGTGGGTGATTGGCCGAGGAATACCTCGGGCTGCCCAGGAAAAGGCATATCAAAGTAAGACAGGGCCAATCGGAGGTTCTTTTGTGAGCTATACCCACCCATGCGCCCTACAGAATGGCTGATGATTCCTGCGGGGAGGTTCTTCCAAGCCACATCTGAGTTGGGTTTAGAACCGATGTCCACCGCGTTTTTGAGGCATGCGGGGATTGTGCGGTTGTTTTCGGGCGTAATGAAAAGGACTCCGCTAGAGTTCTTGATGGTGTCGCGGAAGGTGGTGTACTCGGCCGGAGTTGGCTTGTCCGTGACCGCGGGATCATCGTAGTCGAAGTCATAAAGGGGCAAGTTGCGGATTTCGAGGATGTTTGCCTCGTAGTCTTTCGGGATCATTGTGAGTACTTCGTGCGCAATCTTGCGCGCAATTGATCCGCGACGCAGGCTACCTACGATAACGGTGATGCGTGGGGTGGAAGTCATGCTGAACCTTCTTTCTTCATTGGGGCTGGATTAAGGGAGAAAAGGCTTGCAACCGAAAGCTGGGGGCGGGCCGGCACTGTGGGCGGCAGCGAGAAATCCCTCTATTTTGTCATCTTCTTCATTGCGGAAATACAGTTCAATGAGGCCCAAGAGCCCTCCCAGGACGGCCTCGCGTGCGGCCGAGCTTTGTAGCAGCCGCAATGCCGCAGGTTGGTTTCCTTCACGAATAGTCTCAAACAATGCAATGGTTTCAAGCCAGCTTCCTTGGTCTGGTCGTGGGAAGGGTTTAGAAATCCCAGTCATCATCACTCGTTTCTTCAGCGGTACCAATGACATAGGAGGAGCCTGAACCAGAGAAGAAGTCATGGTTCTCGTCTGCTCCAGGAGCTAGGGCGGCGAGAATTTCTGGGTTAACTTCCGTTTCCTCAGGTGGGAAGTAATCTGGGTAGCCTAAGTTCATCAGGGCCTTATTTGCGTTATAGCGAACGAAGACGGCCACATCGTCCATGAGTCCTAATGGTTCATATAGTTCGCCGGAGTATTCCAGCTCTAGGGAATAGAGCTCCTCGAGCAAAGAGATGGTGAAATTCTTCATCTCTTTTTGCCTTTGAGGAGAAGAAGATTCTAGGCCACGCTGGTATTTATATCCCGAGTAGTAACCGTGTACTGCCTTGTCACGCAGAATGAGGCGAATCATGTCTGCCGTATTGGTCAGGGTGGCGTGGACAGAAAAGTGTAAGGGGAGATAGAAACCCGCGTATAGAAGGAGCGAAGAAAGAAGCGTCGATGATACCTTGCGCTTGAGCGGATCCGGCCCGAAATAGTGCGTGAGGACTTTCTTGGCACGTGCTTGGAGAAGGTCATTATTCACCGCCCAGCGGTAGGCTTCGTCGATTTCCTTTGTGCTGCTTAGCGTAGAAAACACTGAAGAATAAGAACGGGCGTGAACTGATTGCATGAAGGCAATGTTGGTGTAAACGGCCTGCTCATGCTCGGTGCGGGCGTCTTGAATTTGGCAGATTTCTCCCACGGTAGCCTGCACGGTATCTAAAGTGGTCAGACCTGTGAACACCCGCATGGTGAGGTTACGCTCTGAGGGCGTCATTTTCTGCCAGGCTGAGAGATCATTAGAAAGCGGCACTTTCTCCGGCAGCCAGAAATTGGCGGTGAGCCGGTTCCATACTTCAAGATCCTTTTCGTCACTCACACGGTTCCAATTGATGGGGCGGATGCGGGCTGAGGGATCATGTCGGAAGCTCGGAGGCGTAACAGAGATGCTAGTTAACGCAGCAGCGTTCGATGCTGAAGTCATTACTTTTTCCTTTCGGGTGAATTGGTAGTGCAAAAGATGGGAGGGCAGCGCTCCTATAAAGCGCAGGAGACGCAGCCTTCGACCTCAGTGCCTTGGAGCGCGGATTGGCGTAAACGGATGTAGTACAAGGTCTTGATGCCGGCCTTCCAGGCATAGATTTGCGCCCTGTTGATATCCCTAGTGGTGCTGTCGGCAGTAAAGAACAAGGTCAGAGAAAGGCCTTGGTCCACGTGCTGCGTGGCCATGGCGTAGGTATCAATGATTTTCTCGTATCCCACGGTGAAAGAGTCCTCGAAATACTCCACATTGTCGTTGGTCATTTCCGGTGCGGGGAAGTACACGCGCCCCAAGCGGCCTTCCTTGCGAATTTCGATCTTGGAGGCAATCGGGTGGATGGATGCAGTCGAATCATTGATGTAGGCAATTGATCCAGTGGGTGGAACTGCCTGTAGATAGGCGTTATATATTCCGTCTCGGGCCACCTGATTCTTTAATTTCAGCCAGTCCTCGCGTGTAGGAATCCGCACGCCTGCTTCATGGAAAAGCTGCTCTACTCGCTTGGTGGCAGGTACCCATTCCTGTTTGAGATACTTGTCGAAGAATGCGCCGGAGGCATAAGCAGAGTCTTCAAAACCCTGGAATCGCTGACCTTTCTCTACCGCTAACGCATGGGATGTGCGCAGCGCATGATAGGTCACAGTCAGGAAATAGAAGTTGGTAAAGTCCAAAGCCTCGGCGCAGCCATAGGGAATCCGTTTGGAAGCAAGGAAACCATGGAGATTCATCTGCCCCAAACCAATCGCGTGCATGGATTCATTGCCTTTAGCAATGGAAGGAACTGCTTCGATATCGGTAAGATCTGAGACTTGGGTGAGCGCGCGCACTGCGGTTTCTACAGTTGCTCCAAAATCCGGTGATGCAAAGGCCTTAGCGATGTTGAGCGAACCCAGATTGCATGAAATGTCTTGGCCGATGGTGGTGTAGTTGCCAGATGGGCCAAGAGTGGATGGCGTGTTGACTTGAAGGATCTCGCTACACAGGTTGGACATATTGATACGTCCTTTGAGGGGATTAGAGCGATTGACCGTATCTTCGAAGAGGATATAGGGGTATCCAGATTCAAATTGAAGCTCAGCAAGCGTAGTGAAAAACTCCCTGGCCTTGATGGTGGTGTGCGAAATTCGCGGATTGGTCACCAGCTCGTCGTAATGCTCGGTGATAGACATGTCGGACATGGGCACGCCGTATTCGCGAGCAATGTCATATGGACTAAACAGATGCATGTCCTTGTTCTCTTTGGCCAGGCGAAACGTTATATCCGGAATAACGACACCCAGTGAAAGGGTCTTGATGCGAACTTTTTCATCTGCATTTTCCCGTTTGGTATCGAGGAAGCGAAGAATATCTGGGTGATGCGCATGCAGGTAGACAGCCCCAGCGCCCTGGCGGGCTCCCAGTTGGTTGGCATAGCTGAAACTATCCTCCAGAATCTTCATAACTGGGACTACGCCGGATGCTTGGTTCTCAATCTTTTTGATCGGGGCTCCGGATTCGCGCAGATTGCTTAGCAATAGGGCCACGCCACCGCCGCGTTTTGATAGTTGTAGCGCGGAGTTCACACTGCGGCCAATGCTTTCCAAGTTGTCTTCTATTCGCAGGAGGAAGCAAGACACCATTTCACCGCGCTGAGCCTTGCCTGCGTTGAGAAAAGTAGGGGTGGCGGGCTGGAATCGTCCGGACATGATGTCGTCCACCAGTTTCTCTGCAAGAACTTTGTCGCCTTGTGCCAGGTAAAGAGCTGTGGTGGTGACGCGTTCTTCGTAGCCTTCAAGGAGTGTTGAGCCGTCAAAGGTTTTTAGCGCGTAGGAAGTAAAGAACTTAAATGCGCCGAGGAATGTGCGGAACCGATGCTGGGCGCGATGTGCTCTGTCATATATGGCGCACAGGAACTCGTCCTCGTAAAGTTCGAGGAAACCCCGCTCGTAGTATTCATTATCTACTAACCATTCCAGGCGTTCCGTGGTGGAGCTAAATGTGCGCATGCGGGGAGCAACATGGTGGGCTAAATAATCTTGTGCTGCCTCAATATCTTTGTCGAACTGAATTCTCCCGGAAGAATCGAATAAGTTCAGCTGTGCGTTGAGCGCATGGTAACTTTTGCGCTTACCAACGCCGCCTTCGTCGTTAGCACCGGTGGTGATGCGATGGGCTGCGTCAACAGGCTGCGTGGGTGTGGTCTGCGGAGGGGTCATTGTGTAGTCCAATCTGTGTGGTCCGGACGTGTTCTTCATTTTTTGACGTGTTCTTGCTGTTCCCAAAACTTGTGAAGACCTTGTTTTACGATGTCAATATCTTTTTGGGTGCCGAGTAGCTCGAAGTGATACAGCTCGGGCACGTGGCACTTGGCGGAAATGATTTGGCCGGCTACGCAGTAGGCGTTTCCGAAATTGGTGTTTCCTGAGGAAATGACGCCGCGGATAAAGGATCGATTGATTGGGTCGTTAAGGAAAGTGATGACCTGTTTAGGAACCGCGCGTTTGAGAGAGCCGCCTCCGTAGGTAGGGACGACGAGTACATACGGGTGTGAAACCTGGATCATTCCGTTTTTCTTGGGCCGTAGTGGAATTCGCACTGCGGGTCTGCCTAGGCGTTCAACAAATCTTTTTGTGTTTTCAGAAACGCTCGAAAAGTACACCAAATCTGGTGAGTCTGACATAGCAATCCTGCTCATCCTGGCCTGAGCCATTCGTGGGATATGTGATATACGAAAGCGTAACTACGTGTGAGCGTAGTTGCAAACTACGTTGCAACGTATATTTTAAAAGGGCAGGTAATGTTAGGTTTAGGTGGAGGGGGATGGCTTTTATGGGGTATGAGGAGCTACAAAAACTGCGTCGGTAGCTGGGCGTCCGAGCAGTACCCACGGAGCGCTACCAAATACTCGCACTTCGAGTGATTCTGAAAAGGGGGCTCCTTCGCGCGTGTCTAGAACGGCACCCGTGACGATGCCGTGTTCTTTCAGGAAAGCTAGTAGTTGTGGGTCGGAATCGGAGATTCGTTCAACGATCACCTGAGTTTGTGCTCCGCTGTCAGAGAGCCGGTGTGCACGAGGAATCGTGATGTTCCCATCAACTGTGGGAATAGGATCGCCGTGTGGATCCCTGCTGGGAAAATTGAGGAACTTGTCCACGCGCTCTATCAGCATGTCCGACACTGCGTGTTCGAGGTTTTCTGCTTCGTCATGGACTTCGTCCCATGTATAGTCCAATGCCTGTACCAAGAAAGATTCAAGCAATCGGTGACGGCGCACCATATCCAATGCATACTGTCTACCCCGATCGGTGAGCTCCACTGCTCCGTAAGGTGTGTGTGATACCAACCCTTGCTTGGTCATTTTGCGCACTGCATCGGAGACTGAGGAGAGTTTGAGCCCTAAATGTGCTGAAATAAGCGTGGCGGTTACGGGCTCAGATGACCATTCCTTTAGCCCCCAGATGGCTTTCAAATAATTCTGTGTGCTAGTGGAAAGCTCGGAAACAGACATGGGAAAATCTTAACCCAGCACCTTAGTGTGTGCTGACGTAGCGCTCCCAACGCTCATAGCGAACAGGGGCCAAATTTGAGAAGAATGTCGGTAAGGTGGGGCCAGTTAAAAATTTTTCAATTGAAGGAGCATCATTAATGTCTGAGAAGATTTCAATGAACTCATCCGCTACTGGTATGAGCCTGGGCGATAGCGTCTATGAGCGCCTCTTGCGCGAGCGCATTATCTTCCTGGGAACCCAGGTGGATGATGAGATTGCGAACAAGCTGTGCGCCCAGATTCTCCTGCTGTCCGCAGAGGATCCCACGCGCGATATTTCGCTTTATATCAATTCGCCGGGTGGCTCCGTTACCGCGGGCATGGCCATTTACGACACGATGAAGTACTCGCCGTGCGATATTGCTACCTATGGCATGGGTCTGGCAGCTTCCATGGGCCAGTTCTTGCTCTCCGGCGGCACCAAGGGCAAGCGCTACGCTCTGCCACACGCTCGCATCATGATGCACCAGCCTTCCGCTGGCGTGGGTGGCACCGCTGCTGACATCGCCATCCAGGCTGAGCAGTTTGCTCAGACCAAGCGCGAAATGGCGCAGCTGATCGCTGAGCATACCGGCCAGAGCTTTGAGCAAATCACCAAGGATTCTGACCGTGACCGTTGGTTCACCGCACAGCAGGCCAAGGAATACGGCATCGTTGACCACGTCATCGAGTCCGTAAACGGCCCGATCAATAACTAGGGAATAAGGAGAATTATCACTATGTCTAACCTTCAAATGCCTAATTCCCGCTACGTTCTGCCGGAGTTTGTCGAGCAGAACGCACAAGGCTCTAAGACCACCAACCCATACTCCAAGCTCTTTGAGGAGCGCATCATCTTCCTTGGCACCCAGGTTGATGACACCTCGGCGAATGACATCATGGCGCAGCTGCTGGTCCTCGAGTCCCAGGATCCAGATCGCGACATCACCATGTACATCAACTCCCCGGGTGGCTCCTTTACCGCGCTGATGGCTATCTACGACACCATGCGCTACGTACGTCCTGATGTGCAGACCGTGTGCCTGGGCCAGGCTGCATCTGCTGCAGCCGTCCTGCTGGCTGCCGGCGCACCGGGCAAGCGTGCGGCACTGCCGAACTCCCGCGTGCTGATTCACCAGCCACGCACCCAGGGCACCCAGGGCCAGGTTTCTGACCTAGAGATCGAGGCTAACGAGATCGAGCGCATGCGCCGCCTCATGGAGACCACCCTCGCTGAGCACACCGGCCGCACCGCAGACCAGGTCCGTGAGGACACTGACCGCGACAAGATCCTGACCGCTCAGGAAGCCGTTGAGTACGGCATCATCGATACCGTCTTTGATTACCGCAAGCTCAACGCCTAAAACCAGTAGTTAAGCTAAAGCCCTTGCACCGTATTCGTGGTGCAAGGGCTTTGGTTTTAGTTCTATAGGTCTTGGTGCGTCACCCAAACCCGTTCTACGGATGGATGTGTCTAGGCAGCCGCCACATCAGCACAACGCTGACGATGATAGCGATACCGCTGAAAATGAATAGGCCTGGGTACGGTGCCTCGATTGGGATACTGAAGGTGTATGCGGCCCAGTTTATCGCGATTGCTAGGAAATAGACTAGGAGAATGCCTCCAGCGGCGGTGATGGTTCGCATAGCGATACTTCTATTATCAAGCGCTTTGAAGAGCATCCCTATCGCCGTGCCAGCATAGCCCGCAACGAGGTAAGTGGTCAGGAATGCCAGGACAGAAAGCAAATGAGCTAACCAAGTTGGAAGGGTGCCGGTATCGCCGTTGACAGCAACCTCAAAAGAGCTATCGACATCAACGCCTGCGGATACCGCGATGTAATGTGCTGCGGCGGCGACGAGTCCAAAAAGAACGGAGCCCACGATGGCAAACCCGTGAGCTGCGATCTGCCACCGCTTCTGCGGCATATCGAGGCTGCGCAAAACCTTGAACTGCGAGGTTGCGCTTGCGCAAAGTATCGCCCAAAAGATAGCCGAGAAGATGATCCAGAAAGTGGGATTAACGCTAACTTGGCTGGAGTCATGCGGAACTAGGTAAGCGCCCACGGCGAGCACAATGATGAGGGGTGCAAATACTGCGATTGTCTTTCGGTGTGCCGAAACGAGTGCGGTCATGGTGTTGCTCCTTTAAAGCTGTGCGGATACAAGTGAGTCGATGAGTTGGACGTCGTCTGGGAAATCGGTGTCTATGCCGTGGAGAGGAGTATTCAGCGGCTCCGCTAGTTGGACACGTACGCGAGAGGTTCGCCCGAGCTTTTGCTGGCTGACGACGCTCCCCGTGAGTGCGGCAACTGCGTCATCAACGGCACTGCTCTCGCCCGTGAACAGTGGATATAGTTCCCGCTGTTCGTCGAGCAGAAGTGGACCAACCGCGCGGCCTTTCTGCACGACGATGAGCCCCTCAACGAGGCCAGCGAGATCCTCGGCGCGATGTGAGGATAGAAGTAACGTCCAATCGTCGTTGTGGGATGCGTGTTCGATGATGACTTGGCGCAGTACCTCACGCGTCGGTACGTCTAGCCCAGTGAAAGGCTCATCCATCAGCGTGACAGGCGTGCGTGCAGCAAGAACGGTGATGTTGGCAATCAATTGGCGCTTGCCGGTGGAAAGCCTCGAGCAGACCTCTGAGGGGTGAAGCTCAAAGCGGGCTAGGAGACGGTTCGCATAGGCGATGTCGAGTTCGCCTCGCGCTTTCTGGGCGATGCGAAGGTGATCTTTCACTGTGTGCCCCGCCAGCAAAATGTCAGCGCCGGTGCGTGCAAGGGCAGTTGGGGCAGTCTCGATAGAGCCGGATGTCATTGGAAGGTGACCCGCAATCGCTCTCATAAGCGTCGTCTTGCCCGCACCGTTGGTGCCGATAATGCCGTAAATTCCGGGCTTCAATCGGATCGAGTGAGCGTGGAGAAAGTCCTTTACTCGGAGGTCTTTTGCCTCGATAGTGTGCATGGTTATTCTCCTTCGCTTTTGATGAGTTCGATGAGCTCAGCCGTTGTGATTCCGAGGGCTCGTGCTTCGGCTAGAAGCGGTGCGACGAAATCCTCGTGTAATGCGGCACGACGCTTTTCTGCAATGCGGGTGCGCGCTTCGGGAGTGACGAACATTCCAAGTCCGCGACGCTTTTCGAGCAGGCCTTCGTCGAAGAGCGCGGTTAAGGCCTTGGACGCTGTCGTGGGGTTGACTGAGTGGAATGCGGAAAGCTCGTTTGTGCTGGGGGCGCGGTCGCCGGGGGCGAGCTGGCTGGACATGATCATGTCGCGGATGCCGCTGGCGAGTTGTTGGTAGAGGGGGAGGGGATTGCCCATGAGACCTCTTTTCGGATGCGTGACTGATAACAAAGCGGTTTGTGGGTTTGTGGGTTTACCACCCATGTGGGTAACCCTAAATGAGCTTTGATGTGTCGTCAAGAGCAAGCGGCAGAAGCGGAGATTGATGCTCCGGCCCTTGGTCGATTCGGCTGCAAATATAAGTGTGAAAGTTTTCGCAGTGCGGGGCCATGACGTGGAACTTTCTGCAGCCGCGTGCTTTAACAAATATTTCGGGCAACCAACCGATTTGTTGTTACCGAGAATTAGTGGTCAACTATTTATATGTCAGATCACAATACGCAGCTGTCTGGCGCGACAGCACACAAAACGGAGCCTGAAGAAAGACTGTTCTTCGGGCATCCGTGGGGCCTAGCCAACCTATTTGGCATCGAGATGTGGGAGCGTTTCAGCTTCTACGGCATGCAGTCGATCGTTTTGCTCTATATGTACTACTCCGTCACCGATGGCGGACTAGGCATGGACAAGACCGCTGCAACGTCCGTGGTTGGTGCCTACGGCGGTCTGGTCTATATGGCCTGCCTTTTGGCCTCTTTGGTTGCAGACCGAATTTTGGGCCCGGAGCGCACCCTGTTCTACTCCGCGAACCTGGTGATGCTCGGTCATATCGCTCTGGCGTTTATTCCGGACGTTATTGGTCTGGCGATTGGTTTGGTTCTCATTGCCATCGGCTCTGGCGGCGTGAAGACCACCGCCCAGGTGGTGCTTGGCTCGCTATATAGCCGTGATGACACCCGCCGTGACGGTGGTTTCTCCATCTTCTACATGGGTGTCAACATCGGCGCTCTATTAGGCCCGTTTGTCACAACAATCATGTGGGGCTGGAAGGGATTCCACTGGGGCTTTGGCCTCGCGGCAATCGGCATGTTCGCGGGCCTGATTCAGTACACCCTGATGCGCAAGTCCACCATCAAGGATGCAGGCCACGAGGTCCCGAACCCTGCTAGCAGCAAGCAGATGCTGCTCGGCCTAGCTGCCGTCCTTGGCATCGTGGCAATTGCGGTAATTTCCATCGCAACCGGCGTTGTCAAGGTCGATTGGCTATCCAACATCGTCACCGTCGTTGCGCTGTTGGCGGCAATCGTATTGTGGTGCCAGATGTACTTCTCCGAGCTGGTTGATGCGGAAGAGAAGAAGCGTCTGCTGGGATTTATCCCGCTGTTTGTCTCTGGTGTTTTGTTCTTCGGTATCTTCCAGCAGCAGTTCACCGTCATGACCATCTACGCGGATGTGCGCTTGGACCGTAACTTCTTCGGCATCGAGATTCCGCCGTCACTGGTGCAGTCCTTCAACCCGGTCTTCATCGTGGTCTTCTCTGCGATTTTCGCAACGATGTGGACCAAGCTCGGTAACCGTCAGTGGTCCACGCCAGTGAAGTTCGGCGCCGCGAACATCATCATCGGTATTTCCTTGTTCTTCTTCCTGCCGTACTCCGGTACCGGTGCAAATTCCACGCCGATGTTTGCCATCATTGGCATCCTCTTCCTGTTCACCATGGGTGAGCTTTTGCTGTCCCCGGTTGGTAACGCGCTTGCTACGAAGGTCGCGCCACGTGCCTTCCCCTCCCGCATGATGGCGGTGTGGATGATGGCCGTTGCCATGGGTACCTCCCTGGCTGGCTCCCTGGCTGGTTTCTACAACCCGGAGGACGCTGGCGCGGAGAATACCTTCTTTATCTCCCTGGGCATCGCTTCCATCGTTCTGGGGCTGCTGGTCCTGGCAGTCAGCCGCTGGGTGGTTAAGAACTTCGCCACCTTCCGCTAAAAAGGAGCCGATGCTTTCCGACGCCGTTGGTCTTAAGGCCCGCGGCGTCGTCGCCGTTTTCTTGGTCCCTGCGTTGCCTGCTGAAAGCAGACGCATAGTGTATGTGAACTGCGAAAAGGGAAGTCTCAAGGAGGGGTTGAGGCTGCGCCACGCGGAGGAATGAATGAGGGCGGTGTCGCGTTGATTTACTAAGGTGGAGGTATCTGTGGGACGCGCCCCTTTTTAAGGGCGCCGGATGCAAAGGATTGGCATCCTAGAATCTTCCCACCACAATCAATAATCAAAAGCGAGTGGAAAGACCTTAATGGCACGTATGCAAGAAAGCGCTGACCTGCTCAAGTGCTCCTTTTGTGGCAAGAGCCAGAAACAGGTGAAAAAGCTCATCGCCGGCGGCGGTGTCTACATCTGTGATGAGTGCATCGAGCTGTGTAATGAGATCATCGAAGAAGAACTCGGCGCAGCCGCCGCGGCTGACAATGCCGAGAAGGAAGTAAAGCTTCCGCGCCCTTCGGAGATTTCCTCCTTCCTTGATAAGTACGTCATCGGCCAGGACCAGGCCAAGCGCGTGCTTTCGGTGGCGGTTTATAACCACTACAAGCGCATCAAGGCAGAAGAAGCAGCGGGCCTGGAAAGCCGCCGCAAGAAAGTCGAGGATGAGGACGTCGAGATCGCTAAGTCCAACATCCTGCTGCTCGGTCCTACCGGTTCCGGCAAGACCTACCTTGCGCAGACGCTGGCTCGCATGCTGGATGTTCCTTTTGCTATCGCCGACGCCACCAGCCTTACCGAGGCCGGCTATGTGGGCGAGGACGTAGAAAACATCCTGCTCAAGCTCCTGCAGGCCGCAGACTTTGACGTAGAGCGCGCGCAGCGCGGCATCATCTACGTCGATGAGGTGGACAAGATTTCCCGCAAGTCTGAAAACCCATCCATTACTCGTGACGTTTCCGGTGAGGGTGTGCAGCAAGCCCTGCTGAAGATCTTGGAGGGCACCGTAGCCGCCATCCCGCCGCAGGGTGGCCGTAAGCACCCCAACCAAGAGTTCATCCAGCTCGATACCTCGAACATCCTGTTTATTGTTGCTGGCGCCTTTGCTGGCCTCGATAAAGTCATCGCAGAGCGCGTGGGCAAGAAGGGCGTGGGCTTTGGCGCGAAGCTCGAGACTGCCAGCGAGCGCGAGAAGCTCGACCTCTTCTCTGAGGTACGCCCTGAGGATCTCGTAAAGTTCGGACTTATCCCGGAGTTCATCGGCCGCTTGCCGGTTGTGGCCACCGTGGACAACCTCGATCGTGAGTCCTTGGTCAAGGTCTTGGTGGAGCCGAAGAACTCGCTCATCAAGCAATATCAGCGCCTCTTCGAGATGGATGGCGCGGAACTGGTCTTCGCAGACGAGGCCTTGGGCTCCATTGCCGAGCTCGCGCTTGAGCGCAAGACCGGCGCTCGTGGCTTGCGCGCCATCATGGAGGAGCTGCTCGTTCCCATCATGTATGACCTGCCAGACCGCGAGGACATCACGGCCGTGCACATTACCGAGGCCTGCGTTAAGGGCGAGGGCGAGCCGGAGTTTGTCTACTCTGACGCCGAAAAGGAATCTGCCTAGCTAGCGCGTTTCCCTCTAGCCCACATGTAAAAAGAGCCGCCTTCTAAAAGGCGGCTCTTTTAGGCTTTATTCGTAAATATCCGATGCGGCCTGCTCTTCGTCGCTGGAGTAGATATCCTGCGGGCTAGCGTCGTTGTCTTCGTCGGCGGCGCTGGTGGTGAGGTAGGAGCTGTGCCCGGAATCCGGGATGTTGGTGGTAAGGAATGCCAGGACTGCGTCGACAGTCATGCGGTGCATGCCGTCGGTGTTTTCGGGGCTGCGCATGTCGATGTCCAACAAATTCTGCATCATCGAGCGATTGGTCACGCGGTACATCGTGAGGGAGGCAATGAGGGTGAAGATATCGTTGGCCGAAATGCCCGGGCGGAAGGCGCCGGAGTCCTGGCCCAGCATCAGAAGTTTGTCCAAGTGAAGGAAAACTTCGGAGACGTCGATTAGCGCGTGGCCGCCATCAAGCGCGCCGGTGGAGGATTCCATCGTCATCATGCGGATGGCCTCTGGGTGCTCAACGTGCTGCTTGAAAAGCCAGTCTACGAGCGTGCGTACGCCTTCCACTGGGACTGCAGAGTCCAGCTCAAGGCTGCCTGCCGGTGGGTTGAGGAGGCGTGCCGCAACCGTGAGGGCCTGCTGGTACAGGCCCTTTTTGTCACCAAAGTGGTAATGGATCATGCGCTTGGACATGCCGGCGAGGCGGGAAATGTTGTCCAACTTGGTGTCAGCGAATCCCAACTCGGAGAACTGCTCGATGGCGACGTCGATTACTTTGTCGACGGAGCCCGTAAGCTCGGCGGTGCCGACGGAATCGGGCGAAGCCGAATCAGTGGCGTCCATGGTCATTGTTTCCGTCCTTGTAAGTCCTGTGCGAGATGAATCTGTTCCTTTAAGACTCTTTCTTTCTCTTTCCTATAGTGCCCAAAAACCAACTTTTCCGAGTTTCAAGTGAAAATAAAGTCATGAACTGCGGGACATTTGGGGGTAATTTTCGCAATTTTGTGATCTCGATTGACTCCAAAAGAGGGGGAGTAACCTGCTGCATAAGTTCTGCGCGCAAGGCTAAGGTGGGCTTTAAGAACACGTTTGTTTCACCACATCCCGCAGGAGGATTGCACATGACTGAGTCAGCATTGAAGCCCGTCAAAGTAACCGTTACTGGGGCAGCCGGTAACATCGCTTATTCGCTGCTGTGGCGCATCGCTGCTGGCGACGTCTACGGAAAAGACACCCCGGTAGAGCTCGCGCTGCTCGAAATCCCTGACGCTGTAGGCGCCGCAGAAGGCGTGGCCATGGAGTTGGCTGACTCCGCTTTCCCGCTGCTGCGCGGCATCACCGTCACCGATGACCCAGCAGTGGCCTTCAAGGACACCAAGGCTGCCTTCCTCGTGGGCGCGCGCCCGCGCTCCAAGGGCATGGAGCGTGCGGACCTCCTTGAGGCCAATGGCGCCATCTTCACCGTCCAGGGCAAGGCCATCAACGATCACGCCGCGCGCGACGTCCGCGTGCTCGTTGTCGGTAACCCGGCCAACACCAATGCCTACATCGCCGCCCAGAGCGCACCAGACCTGGACGCCAGCCAGTTCAACGCACTCATGCGTCTAGACCACAACCGCACGCTCAGCCAGCTTTCGCTCAAGACCGGCACGCCAACCGCAGAGTTCACCAAGGTGGCCGTCTGGGGCAACCACTCCGCCACCCAGTTCCCAGACCTTAGCTACTCCAACGCGGAGGTAGATGAGAAGTGGTACACCGAGGAGATGATTCCGAAGGTGGCCAAGCGCGGCGCGGAAATCATCGAGGTCCGCGGTCATTCCTCCGCTGCTTCTGCTGCCTCTGCTGCAGTCGATCACATGCACGACTGGATCCACGGCACTGAGGATTGGCGCACCGCCGCGGTGGTCTCCGATGGCTCTTATGGCGTGGACGAGGGCCTTATCTTTGGTTTCCCCACCGTGGCCAAGAACGGCACCTGGGAAATCGTGCAGGGCCTAGAGCTTGGTGAGTTCCAGACCGAACGCATCCAGGCCAACGTGGAGGAGCTGCGCGCTGAGCGCGAAGCCGTCCAGCACCTGCTTTAATCGAGCAGCAGGTTATCGATAAGCCGCACCGGACCCACGAATGCGGCAACCAACGCTAGGGCAGGGCGCGCTGCAGCAGCCACCGGCTCTAGCGTTTTCGGATCGACTACCGTCAGGTAGTCCAGCTTCACGCCCTCGCTGGCATCCAGCGCCGCGGCGGCCTGCGTTACGTCGGCGAAGGCGCCGTCGCGAAGCGCAAATAGCGTGCGCGATAGCGCCAGTGCCTGGTCACGCTCCTTCGTGCTGAGCCTTTGATTGCGGCTCGATTCCGCCAGACCATCTGCCGCGCGGACGATGGGTGCCGCCACAATCTCCACCGGCAGGTCGAGATCTGCCACCATGCGCCGAATCACCGCCACCTGCTGGGCATCCTTTTGCCCGAAGTAGGCGCGGGTGGGCTGCACGATAGTAAAGAGCTTGGTCACCACCGTGGCCACACCATCGAAGTGGCCTGGGCGGGAAGCCCCCTCGAGCACCTCACCCATGCGCCCAGTGCGCACCCACACTAACGGGGTACCAGACGGATACATCTGTTCCATGCGCGGCGCGAAAACCGCATCCACGCCAATTAATTCCAAGAACTTCGCGTCACCTTCCAGATCCCGCGGGTAGTTCCGGTAGTCATCGCACTCGCCCAAATCACTAAACTGCAGCGGATTTACAAACACCGAGACCACGACCACGTCGTTGTCTTGGCGTGCGCGCTTAACCAGCGCGCCGTGCCCGGCATGCAGAGCACCCATGGTCGGCACCAATCCCACGCTCCGCCCGGCAGCGGCCTGCTCCGCGCGGAAAGTACGCAGCTGCGAAATAGTTTCAAAAACCTGCATTACTCAAACCTTAAAGACTAGTCGCTGAAGGATTCCGCCTCATTCGGGAACGCGCGCGAGTGAACGTCGGCGGCGTAGGAACGCGCGGCTTCGGCAAGCATGCCGCGCAGATCCGCATACCGGCGCACAAAGCGCGGCGTCTTGCCCGCGCCCATGCCAAAAGCGTCGGTCCAGACCAGAATCTGCCCATCGCAGGCATTGCCCGCGCCGATGCCGATGGTGGGGAAGGAGACCTCCTTGGTCAGCGAGTGCGCAGGCGCGCCGGGGAAGTTCCAGGATGTGAAGACATGACAGACAATGTATCCAGCCGCCGGCGCCCGCGGTGCCGATTTCGCCCAATGGGGGTGAAAAGCCAGTTGACCGACAGGGTAGACTTGTCCGGGTGACTGAGCAGAACAACGCTGTAGATAAAGAGCAACTAGTAGGCACTAACCGTGCTGACGCGCTTCCGAAGTCCTGGGAGCCGCAGGCGGTAGAAAAGGACCTCTACGAAGGTTGGGTCGAAGCCGGCTACTTCACCCCGGATGCCGCCAGCGAGGCAGAGCCTTATTCCATCGTGCTGCCGCCACCCAACGTGACCGGCCAGCTGCACATGGGCCATGCCCTAGACCACACCCTCATCGACTCCATCATTCGCCGCAAGCGCATGCAGGGTTATGCCACCCTGTGGCTGCCGGGCGCCGACCACGCGGGTATCGCCACCCAGACCAAGGTCGAAGCCAAGCTGAAGGAGACCGAGGGCAAAAAGCGCTGGGATTATGAGCGTGAGGAGTTCATCTCCAAGGTCTGGGAATGGAAGGAAGAATACGGCGGCACCATCCAGAATCAGATGCGTGCCATTGGTGACTCCGTGGACTGGTCCCGCGAGCGCTTCACCCTGGACGAGGGCCTGTCCCGCGCGGTCCAGACCATCTTTAAGCAGCTTTTCGACGCCGGCATGATCTACCAGGCCCACCGCCTGGTCAACTGGTCCCCGGTTCTGGAGACCGCGGTCTCCGACATCGAGGTTGTTTACAAGGACGTCGAGGGCGAGCTCGTGTCCATCCGCTACGGCTCGCTAAACGACGACGAGCCGCACCTCATCGTGGCCACCACCCGCGTGGAGACCATGCTTGGCGACGTCGCGATTGCCGTCCACCCCGATGACGAGCGCTACAAGGACCTGGTGGGGCAGGAGTTTGCCCACCCATTCCGTGATGATCTCAAGCTCAAGGTCATCGCTGATGATTACGTGGACATGGAATTCGGCACCGGTGCTGTGAAGATCACCCCGGCCCACGACCCGAACGACTACCAGATGGGCCTGCGCCACAACCTGGACATGCCCACCATCATGGACTCCACCGGCCACATCGCGAACACCGGCACCAAGTTCGATGGCCTGACTCGTGAGGAAGCACGCGTGGAGATCCGAGAGGCGCTGCGTGAACAGGGTCGCATCGTCAAGGAAATCCGCCCTTATGTCCACTCCGTTGGCCACTCCGAGCGCTCCGGCGAGCCGGTCGAGCCGCGCCTTTCCCTGCAGTGGTTCGTGGCGGTAGAAAAGCTGGCCAAGTACTCCGGCGACGCCGTGCGCGAGGGCGATACCACGATTCACCCGACCTCCCTCGAGCCGCGTTACTTCGAGTGGGTCGATGACATGCACGACTGGTGCATCTCCCGCCAGCTGTGGTGGGGCCACCGCATCCCGATCTGGTACGGTCCGGAGACCACCGACGCCGAGGGCAACACCACCCGCGATATCGTCTGCGTCGGCCCTGACGAGGAGCCGCCGGCAGGCTACGAGCAGGATCCAGACGTTCTGGATACCTGGTTCTCCTCTGCGCTGTGGCCATTTTCCACGCTGGGCTGGCCGGAAAAGACTCCGGACCTGGAGAAGTTCTACCCAACCAACGTGCTGGTCACTGCCTACGACATCCTGTTCTTCTGGGTCGCCCGCATGATGATGTTCGGCACCTTCGCTGGCGGCCAGACCCCGGAGTTGCTCAACGCTGGTGATGGCTCCGCGCGTGATGGCCGCCCACAGATTCCTTTCCACGACATTTACCTGCACGGCTTGGTTCGCGATGAGCAGGGCCGCAAGATGTCGAAGTCCCTGGGCAACGGCATCGACCCGATGGACTGGGTCCGCGACTACGGCGCGGATGCCCTGCGCTTTACCCTGGCGCGTGGCGCAAACCCGGGCGTCGACCTGCCGCTGGGCTCCGACGCTGCTGCGGCTTCCCGTAACTTCGCCACCAAGCTTTTCAACGCCACCAAGTTCGCGCTCATGAACGGCGCTGGCGTGGCGGAGCTGCCGGCACGCGAGGAGCTAACCGACGCCGACCGTTGGATCCTGGACCGCGCCGAAGAGGTCCGCGTCAAGTTCGACGCTTACCTGGATGACTACCAGTTCTCCAAGGCCAACGAGCTGCTCTACCACTACATCTGGGATGAGCTGTGTGACTGGTACCTGGAGATTGCCAAGTCCCAGATTCCGCGCGACGTCGATTCGGCAGATACGTCAGACGCGGAGCGGCTGACCGGCCGCAACACCCAGATCGTCCTGGGCCGCGTCCTCGACGTCGTCCTGCGCCTTTTGCACCCAACCATGCCTTTTGTCACCGAGGTCCTGTGGAAGGCACTTACCGGCGGCGAGTCAATCGTGATTGCCCCGTGGCCAACCGCGGCCGATACCAACGGCGGCATGGCCACCGACGAGGTTGCCGCTCGCCGTATCGCGGACGCCGACAAGCTCATCACCGAGCTGCGCCGCTTCCGCTCTGACCAGGGCGTTAAGCCTTCGCAGAAGGTTCCAGGCCGCCTGGACTTCGCCTCGGTGGACCTTGCAGGTCAGGAGAACCTGGTGCGCAACCTGGCTAATACCACCGTGCCGGAAGAGGGCTTTACCGCCTCTGCTTCCATCGAGGTTCGCCTTTCCCAGGGCACCGTCGAGGTCGCCCTCGATACCTCCGGCGCAGTCGACGTCGAGGCAGAGCGCAAGCGCCTGGAAAAGGATCTGGCCAAGGCCAACAAGGAGCTCGAGCAGACCGGCAAGAAGCTGGCTAATGAGTCCTTCCTAGCCAAGGCTCCGGAGGAGGTCGTGGAGAAGATCCGCACCCGCCAGCAGGTGGCACAGGAAGAAGTCGACCGCATCACTGCACGCTTGGAGGCACTTAAGTAGTGAGCAAGCGAGAAGATCGCGAGGAATACGAACTCGTCGACGCTCTGCAGGAGGGCACTGAGGGCGGACCCGTGGAGATCACGGAGTCCGGCCTGCAGCTCAACCTCGGCATGGGCGCGGAAGACGAGTACGAGGAAGCCGCTCCCATCGAGGTCAGCCCGGAGGAACTCGAAGCGCTAGCGCTTGTCGACGCCGAGCTCAACGCCCGCGCGCCCGAAACCCAGATCGCTCCGAGCCTGGAACGCATCCAGGCGTTGATGGATTTGCTGGGTAACCCGGAGAAGTCCTTCCAGGTCATCCACGTCG
The DNA here is from genome assembly GCF_001813815.1 of Corynebacterium sp. HMSC076D02. Classification (NCBI taxonomy): domain Bacteria; kingdom Bacillati; phylum Actinomycetota; class Actinomycetes; order Mycobacteriales; family Corynebacteriaceae; genus Corynebacterium; species Corynebacterium sp. HMSC076D02. Next base: position 112,614 of record NZ_KV814045.1, on the reverse strand, counting down.
CGGGCACGAATGGCAAGTCTTCGACTTCCCGCATGATCGACTCCTTGCTGCGCGCCTTCCACCGCCGCGTCGGATTGGTGACGAGCCCGCACCTGCAGCTGGTCACCGAGCGCATCGGCATCGATGGCCGCCCGATTCACCCGCGTGACTTCGTGCGCATTTGGGGCGAAATCAAGCCTTATGTCGAGATGGTCGACGCGCGCTCGGACATTCCGATGTCCAAGTTCGAGGTGCTGGTGGCCATCTCTTATGCGGCCTTCGCCGACGCGCCAGTCGACGTCGCCGTGGTCGAGGTCGGCCTCGGCGGCACCTGGGATGCCACCAACGTGGTCAACGCCGAGGTCTCCGTCATCATGCCGGTGGGCCTCGACCACACCGACTACCTGGGCGATACCCTCGCCGAGATCGCGGGGGAGAAGGCCGGCATCATCAAGGCGCGCGAGCACGACGATGATGACGTCCTTGCCCCGCGCGAGAACATCGCCATTATCGCGGAGCAAGAGCCGGAGGCGATGTCCGTCATCCTGCAGCGCACCGTCGAGGTCGGCGCGGGCGTGGCGCGCTCCGGCAGCGAGTTCGCGGTGCTGGAGTCCCGCATCGCGGTCGGTGGCCAGCAGCTGAACATTCAGGGCTTGGGCGGCCTCTACGAGGACGTGTTCCTGCCGCTGCACGGCGAGCACCAGGCTAAAAACGCCGGCGTGGCGCTGGCTGCGGTCGAGGCCTTCTTCGGGGCGTCGGCAGGCAAGCCGCTCGATGCGGCCACCGTGCGCAACGGCTTTGCACAGGCCATCTCTCCCGGCCGTCTGGAACGCGTGCGCACCAGCCCCACGACCTTCGTCGATGCCTGCCATAACCCGCACGGCGCGAAGGCCCTAGGCGCGGCCCTTGACCGCGACTTCGACTTCGCGCGCCTCGTTGGCGTCATCAGCATCTTCGAAGACAAGGATGCCCTTGGCATATTGGAGGCCCTCGAGCCTTATCTCACTGAGGTCGTCATCACGCAAAACTCTTCTCCGCGCGCCCGCGACGCCTACGAGCTGGCAGAGCTCGCCCGCGACATCTTCGGCGAGGAGCGCGTCTACGTGGAGCCTGATCTGCCCGGTGCCTACGCGCAAGCAGTGGAACTGGCTGAGGATGCGGAAGTTCAGTCCGGCTCGGGTATCGTCATCACGGGTTCCGTCGTCACTGCCGGCGACGCCCGCGCGATGTTTGGAAAGGATCCCGCATGAGTCAGTCCCGCCGCACCAACCGCAACGAGGTGCCGGAATCTGAAATCAGTCCGCTCGGTCTCGGCAAGGCACCGGTCAAAGACCCGCTCAAGCAGTTTGGCGGGATGGTGGTGGCCAGCTCTCTGACCATGGAGCTGCTCACCCTCGTGCTGGCGCTGCCACTTTTGTACAAGCTTTACGACGGCACGCTGTGGACCCCGTTTAACTACTCCGTAGTGATTGGCCTGGCTGTGTTGCTGCTCGTTAGCTTCGCGTTCATGAACAAGCCGTGGATTGTCAACGCCATGATTGCGCTGCACGTGCTCGCTATCATCTTGGGCTTTATGATCCACTGGTCCATCGCGGCCATCTTCATCATCTTTGGCCTGCTGTGGCTTATGGCTTCTTACATGCGCGGCATCATCGTCGAGCGCATGAAGCGCGGATACCTCACCACCCAGCACCTAAACGCCTCGCAGCCGCGCCAATAGCCACGTAGACTTTGCAGGCATGCGCTATCTCTACTTTTTCCTCGCGGCACTGGGCTGCATTGCGGCCTTGCTGCTGCGCGCAATGACCGGGCAGCCTTGGATGCCGCTGGTTGCGCTGCTTGCTGCCGCCGCGTTCCTGGCGCTCGGCCTGTGGCAATCGGCGCGCCCCGCAACTCCCGTTAGTGAGACAGATCTTTCAGAAGAGCAGCGAGCCGAACTTAACCGACTGCTGGAAAACGGCCAGTTCGGCACCGCCGTAAAACAGGTGCAGCTGTGGTTTAAGGGGACCGATTACAACCACGCAGAGAAGATCGTGCGCGGGCTGAACCAAACATCTCACCCCTAGCGCGAGACGCGGCGGAATAGCTTTAGTACTATGGCAGCCATGACTGAACGTACACTCATTCTCATCAAGCCAGACGGCGTTAAGAACGGCCACGTCGGTGAAATCATCACCCGCATTGAGCGCAAGGGCCTGAAGCTGGTTGCTATGGATCTGCGCGTTGCAGACGAGGCTACCGCTAAGAAGCACTACGCAGAGCACGAGGACAAGCCATTCTTCGGTGACCTCGTTGAGTTCATCACCTCCGCACCGCTGGTTGCTGGCGTTGTTGAGGGCGAGCGCGCTATCGAGGCATGGCGCCAGCTGGCCGGCGGCACCGACCCAGTTTCCAAGGCCACCCCGGGCACCATCCGCGGCGACTTTGCTCTGACCGTCGGCGAGAACGTTGTTCACGGCTCTGACTCCCCAGAGTCCGCTGAGCGCGAGATCTCCATCTGGTTCCCGAACCTGTAAAAGCATCTAGCTTTTTAGCCCGCATTCGCTTGGCGAGTGCGGGCTTTCTTCGTGTTTGACGCCCCTTCTCCTTCGCTGGCGCCGTATCTGCACCGCGTTGGCGCCGTATCTGCACCGCGTAGGCGCAATTTGCCAAATATGCCGCCAAAACCACCCCGTTTCAGCGCACTATTTGGCAAAATGTGCGGCCCAAGCCCCAGCAGCCCTCAGCTAACGCCTCCGCGCCTCATACATGCTCCGCACACCCAACTCGGTCAGCGTGACATCCCACGTGCGAGTGTTATCGGAATGGCGCACACCGCGCAGCTTAATCACGCCGGTCTTTTCCAGCTCCAGCACGCGTTTTTCGAGGCCTTCCTCCTGCCCGGTGATGTAACCCAACTGCTTGACGCTCACGATATTGCCTTCCACAGCACCGGCTGCCACCAGCGCGGAGACAATATCGGCGTAGTCGGTTACAGCCTGCAAGGTCGTCTCGGTGATTCCCTCGATCGAAGAATGCTCCAGCGTCTTACGAATGCGCCGCCGCCCAGTGCGGTATGGGCCAGTAAACGAGGCCCAACCGCCAAGCGTGAACGCTGGCACCATGTAGATAGCCTTGCAGACAGTTAGCACGATGGGTGAGATAGTGGCATCTGGGACGAGGCCGAAGTCATCGGCCAGCCACAGAATTGGCGCACCCACCACCGGCAGGAAGGGGCCGATATAGGCCAAGGAGGAGTAGTCGCCCGACTTATACTCCTCGCGCACGGCCTGAATCATCTTGGGCTTTTTGCGCAGAATGTTGATGCCCGCCAGCACACTAAGCACGATGCAAATGCCCACCACCACGTACTGGCCTGAATAGTGCCCCAGATCTGGATTGGATAAAGCAAACGCGAGGGAAAGCGGAATCGAGCCGATAAAAATATCGCGCATCGAAATCTCGTTACGGGCCCGAGCCTGTGCCACCGTGCGCGGTGCGTGCTCAGGAATTGCGAGTTCTTCTTTCTCCTCAGGCGCTTCCATGTCTGACATCTTGCCACAGGTGGTCTATATCTCGTGGGGCTTGGTTTGGCTAAAGCACAGCTTGCCGACGTCCTGTGCCACAATGGGAAGCAGAAAACTTCATACCGCACCATACATTCCGGCCCCCTCGTGTGGCTGCAGAAAGCCTGTGTCAGTCAAAAGGTGCTGATTATGTTGCCTGCGCCCGGGGATTGTGCCGCTGATTTTGTCAGGAGAAGGTCACCAGATGGCGACTAAGAAGACTACGAAGACTGCAAAGAATACGAAAACTGAAAACTCATATGCTGCTGCAGCAGCTTTCGCCGCAAAGATTGACCGCGAAGCTTTTGCAGAAAAGACCCGCCTGTATACGGTGGCAAAGCAGCTGGGGCTTAGCTCCAAAGAGCTCGTTGCTGAATACGCCGAGCTGGGCCTGAAAAAGGCCGCGCAATCCTCCCTCACGCGGGAAGAGGTAGGCCAAGTCCTCGATGCCATCATCGCCAAGGCGGGCGATGGCGAGGCCCAAGAAAACAAGCAAGAAAACAAGAAGGCTAAAAAGAAGAAGGCCGTCGCCCAGCCCGCTGAGATCAAAGACGAGCAGGACGATGCCAAGCTGCGCGACCGCGTGCGCAAGAACGTCGCCAACGAGATTTCCCAGATCGAGGAAAAGATCGAGGCCGAGCTCGCCGAAACCGCTGAGACCGTCGAAGACACTGCGCAGCCAGAAGAAGCTGAGCATGCGGACACGGGCACCGTCGACGTCGAGAAGCTGCATGAGGCGCTAGTAGAAGCCGGCGATGAATTCGACGAAGACGAGTATGCACCCGTCGTTACGCCGATGCCGCAGGACGAGCCAGAGGTCTACGACTTCGCTCCCATCTTCATAGCGCCGAAGTTGGAAAAGCCGCAGCCGCGTGAGACGGAGGAGACCTCCGAGGAAGCTCGCAGCGGTGGTCGCCGACGCGGTAGCCGTGGTACGTCCCGTGGCCGTGGGGCACAGGGGCATGAGCACGAGACCGAGACGATCGAAGAGCCTAAAGCAATCAAGGGTTCCACTCGCATCGAAGCGCAGCGCCGTCGTCGTGCCGAGCTGCGTGAGAAGGGCCGAGAGCGTCAGCACATCGTCTCCCAGGCGGAGTTCCTGGCGCGTCGGGAATCCGTCGAGCGCACCATGGTCGTGCGCGACAAGGAGCGCGCCGATGGCGCTGGCATCATCACGCAGGTTGGCGTCCTCGAAGACGATCTCCTTGTAGAGCACTTCGTCACCACTGAGGCCCAGGCCTCGCTCATCGGCAATATCTACTTGGGCCGCGTGCAAAACGTCCTGCCTTCGATGGAGGCTGCCTTCATCGACATCGGACAGGGCCGCAATGGCGTGCTTTATGCCGGTGAAGTGGATTGGCGTTCTGCTGGTCTGGGCGGCCGCGGACGCAAGATTGAAAATGCGCTCAAGTCTGGTGACCAGGTTCTGGTCCAGGTGGCTAAGGACCCAATCGGTCACAAGGGCGCGCGTCTGACCACCCAGATTTCCCTGGCCGGCCGTTACCTGGTCTATGTCCCAGGTGGCCGCAGCGCGGGTATTTCCCGCAAGCTGCCTGTTCCGGAGCGCAAGCGCTTGAAATCCATTTTGGAGCGCGTTGTGCCTGGCGACGGCGGCGCAATCATCCGCACCGCAGCCGAGAACGTCTCCGAAGAGGCCATTTCCACCGACGTCAATCGCCTCCATGACCTGTGGGAGGACATCACTCGCCGCGCTGAGCACGAGAAGTCCACCAAGGGTGCCAAGCCGGTGACCATGTATGAAGAGCCAGATCTTCTGGTTAAGGTCGTCCGAGACCTTTTCAACGAGGACTTCACCAAGCTCATCGTTGACGGCAAGCGTTCCTTCAACACCGTCAGCGCCTATGTAGAGTCCATGGCGCCCGATCTCGCTGACCGCGTGGAGAAGTACGACGCACGCAGCAACGGCGGGGAAGACGCCTTTGTTACCTACCGCATCGATGAGCAGCTGCATAAGGCGCTCAGCCGTAAGGTATGGCTGCCTTCCGGCGGCACCTTGGTCATTGACCGCACTGAGGCCATGACCGTGATTGACGTCAACACCGGCAAGTTCACCGGTTCCGGCGGCAACCTGGAGGAGACGGTCACCCGTAACAATCTTGAGGCTGCCGAGGAAATCGTGCGCCAGATGCGTCTGCGTGATTTGGGCGGCATGATTGTCGTGGACTTCATCGACATGGTTCTGCCGGAGAACCAGGAGCTGGTTCTGCGCCGCCTCAAGGAGGCCTTGGGTCGTGACCGCACGCGCCACCAGGTTTCTGAGGTCACGTCGTTGGGTCTGGTACAGATGACCCGTAAGCGCCTGGGCACCGGCTTGGTGGAGACTTTCTCCACCGAGTGCGAGACCTGCCATGGCCGCGGCATCATCATCCACGAGTACCCAGTGGAAGAAGAGCAGGATACTCACGGCAGTCACGAGCACAAGGGACGCCGCCAGCGTCGCGAACGCCGTCACCCCGAACATGATCCGCAGCAGCATCCGGCTGCCGTTGCCATGCACCGCCACGAGGATGAGCAGGACCAAGAGCAACAGGGGGAAAAGAAGACCTCCATCGAGGAACTCGTAGCTGGCATCGTCGTGGGCGAGGAGGAGCAGGACGAGCAGAAGGGCAATAAGAAGCGCCGTAACCGTCGTAGTCGCCGCGTCCAGCGTGAGGAAAGGAAGCCTCAGGACGCTGGTACTTCTGCAGAAGACATCGCAAGCATCGGTTATGCTGCTGCGGAAAACGCCGCAGAGCTTGACGACGTCGCAGAGTTCAGCTCGTACGTTGCCGACGAAGAAGAGCAGCCACGCCATGATAAACGCAAGAGCGGACGCGGCCGTCGTCGTAGCGTGCGTTCGAATGCTCCGAAGCAGCAGGAAAGCGATAAGCAGCAGACCTACGAGGAAGCCGTTGCAGAGTTCGAGGCTTCGCCGCGTCGTAAGCGCCGCACCCGTGGCAACTCGCGTTCCGACCACCGCCCGCAGCCGCAGGACTTCCTGGCTCCGGCTGAAAAGGAAGCGCCCGCCGAGGAAAAGGTGGAGCGCAAGCCGAAGGCTGCGCTAAAGCGAGTGCGTGGTCGTCGCCGCGTTGTTCGCCAGAGTGCTGCCAAACCAAAGGATGCCCCCGTGGTAGAGCCCGAGGCAGAAGAAGCAGGAGAGCCTGCAGCTACCGAAACCAAGGTCATTCGCCGTGGCCGCAAGCGGGCCGTCCGCAAGGCGGTGGCTCGTAAGTCCGCGCAGCCAGCAGCAGAAAACACTCAGGAAAATCCGGCTAAGCAGAGCGAAAATCGCCAGGCTGAGTGGGAAAAGGGGCGTGCTTCTGGCAAGGGCGGCAGTGGGCGCGGACGGCGTCGCGTAGCACGGCGCAGCGCAAAGTAGGCCTTCGCCACGCGGGAGAGAAAATACGCAGTTTGTATTTTCTGCCCGTGACGGGGTAGTCTTTGACAGTCGCTGTTTAGACCATGAATGCGCTGCATCGGCCGAGTCGTTGTTTTGCGCGGGCGCCACACATAGCGCCAGGGATAAACGCAATAAGTAATTGTCCATTCAGAAGTGGCTCACCCTGCCGCTTCTGAGCCGAGTTTAGATAAGGGGTAACCCTCTATGTACGCGATCGTCAAGACCGGCGGAAAGCAGTACAAGGTTGCTGAAGGTGACCTCGTCAAGGTCGAGAAGATCGAGGGTGAGCCGGGTACGTCCGTAGCTCTCACCCCGGTTCTGCTCGTCGATGGCGCAACCGTTAAGGCTAAGGCTGCTGACCTGGAGAAGGTCTCCGTCTCTGCTGAGATCGTCGAGCAGGGCAAGGGCCCGAAGATCGACATCTTGAAGTACAAGAACAAGACTGGCTACAAGAAGCGTCAGGGCCACCGTCAGCCGCTGACCGTTCTGAAGGTAACCGGTATCAAGTAAGCCTTAACCGGCTCGAGAAATCCCTGAAGGAGGGAAAACCACATGGCACACAAGAAGGGTGCTTCCAGCTCCAGCAACGGTCGCGACTCTGAGTCTAAGCGTCTCGGCGTCAAGCGCTTCGGTGGTCAGCAGGTTAAGGCCGGCGAGATCATCGTGCGTCAGCGCGGCACCAAGTTCCACCCAGGTGAGAACGTTGGTCGCGGCGGCGACGATACCCTGTTCGCACTCGAGGCAGGCGCTGTTGAGTTCGCTATCAAGCGCAACCGCCGCATCGTGAACATCGTTCCGGCTGAGCAGGCTGCAGTTGAGGCTTCTGCCTAGTTAATAACGTAAAAAGGTCTGATTCCGATTTTTGGAGTCAGACCTTTTTCGTTTTTGTATTTACGCCTTCTTTTTCAGGAAAATTGTCCGGCTTTACAGAAAAATATTAATCAAATAAGAAAAGATTCAATGTATTAATTTTTCTCTTATGTTCACCGTGTGGGTGGAAAAATGACAAAAACGGGGGTAAAAGAGCTGATTTTTGCTGCGTTATGGGTGGCGATTGTGCGGTTTTGTGACCGAATAGTGTGGGTAAAGATGGTTTCATAGTTTGTGGGGTTGCGAACGATTTACTAGGATTGAACTGCTAAATATTCAGCGGGCGCCATTTTAACGCCCTCGATGCCCCAGTTTGATGGGGGAATAGGATTCCCTATGTCTAAGTTCTCTATGCGCTTGGCAGCAGCAATTGCTGCAGGCACCGTATCCGTTGCAAGTGCTGGTTTCGCTGCGCCCGCTCTCGCTCAGGAAGCTGGCGTTGAAACCACGCCTTCCGCTCCTGCCGCTGCCGCTGACCTCGTAGACCCCAACGCTACGGTCACCCTGAACATCCACAAGTACGAGGGCGAACCAGAGCCGGGTAACACTGGTGCCCCTAAGAATCCTGACGCACTGAAGCCTCTCGACGGCGCTCAATTCGTGGTGGAGAAGGTTCAGGGAGTAGACCTCACCACCCAGGCTGGCTGGGCAAAGGCTGCAGAGTACGGCAACTACACTGTCGATCAAATCAAAGCTTTGCCCGCTGATAAGGTTGGAGAGACCCTCACGACTAGTGGAGGTCTTGCAACGTTTACCGCAGCAAACGGCCAGGGCCTCTACCGCGTAACCGAGCAGAGCCGCACTGGTTACACCACGGCCCAGCCTTTCCTGATTGCTCTGCCATACTCCAATGAGGACGGCAAATGGACCTACACTCGCGACGTCTACCCGAAGAACCAGAAGCTGGTCCCCTCCAAGCAGGTTGATGACTCCGCTGCCACCATTGGTACCGACCTCAAGTACACCATCAACGCTCCGGTTCCAGCCAGCGACCTGACGACCTTCAAGATCGAGGACAAGCTCGTGCAGGAACTGACCCTCAAGACCGATGGGATTAAAGTCGCAGCCAAAGGCGTCGATCTGCAAGCTGGCACCGACTACAACATCGACACCGCCAACAACACCCTGACCGTAACTTTCACTGAAGCAGGTATGGAGAAGCTGGAGAAACAGCGTGTTACCGATCCTGCTTTGAAGGTCACCGTTGACTTCGCTGCGACCGTCAAGGAGATCCCAGCCGGCGGTGTTATCACCAACACCGCAACCATCAACTACCCGAACGGCGCTACCGTCACCACCGATGGCGACGGCCCAACCAGCACTACCTTCGGCACGTTAACCATTAACAAGACTTCCAAAGGTGGCGATAAGCCACTGGCCGGCGCGGTATTCGAGCTGTACCAATGCGTTGCTAAGGACGGCGGCGGATACACCGCTGTTGGTGACCCGCTGAGCGTCGCAAGCACTGCTAGTGGCAACCCGCAGAAGACCTTGACCACCAGCGGTGGCGATAACGCTAAGTCGACTGCAACGGGCTTCGGCGTTCCGATCAAGTCCTATGCTGCAGTAACAGGTGATTCTCAGAACAACTACTGCGTTCTCGAGACCAAGGCGCCAGACGGCTACGTTCGTAACCCAGAGCTGCAGCACGTCGAAATCAACGAAGGTGACCTGACCTTGACGGCGACCGTCGAGAACCAGAAGAACACCATCATCAACAAGCTGCCGGCTACCGGTGCTTGGGGTATCGTCCTGGTCTTCCTGGTCGGTCTGCTCCTGCTGGCTCGCGGTCTGTACACCTCTTACAAGGACAACCGCGCCCAGGCCTAAGGAGGCCATGTGAAGGGAAAGCGCAGGCGTAATCCGCGAGGGGTCATTTACCTCATCCTGGCTATTTTGGTCTTCCTCCTTCCGGTGGTGCTCACCCAGTACAAGAACTGGGAACAGCACCGGATTGCGGAGGAATACAGCCGCAGCGTCTTTGACCTCACGCCGGAAAAGCGCGAACAGGCTTTCGCTGAGGCGCAAGACTACAACGCGCATCTGCCGGAAGTCGGTGCGCCGGATCCTTGGGTAAACGGTGTAGATACCAAGTCGCCTGACTATCAGCACTATCTGCAAGTGCTGCGCCAAGTCGGCCCGATGGCACGCGTGCGAGTTCCTTCCGTTGGCATTGACTTGCCCGTCTATCACGGCACGTCGACTGATGTTCTCGCACACGGCGTGGGCCACCTCTACGGCACGGCGCTTCCCGTTGGTGGGGAAGGAAACCATGCGGTCCTCACGGGCCATACAGGTCTCGCCACGCTGACCATGTTCGACAACCTCACCCACATCAAAGTGGGAGATGTTTTCACGGTTGAGGTCATGGGCAAGACCATGGCCTACAAGGTGGACCAGATTGAGACGGTTCTTCCCGATCAAGTGGAGGCCTTACGTGCCGAAGAAGGCCGCGATTTATTGACCTTGGTGACGTGTACTCCATACGGCATCAACAGTCACCGCCTTCTGGTTCGCGGTGAGCGTACCGAGCTACCCGCTGAGCTTGACCAGAGCTATCACTCGCTATGGCAGCCGTGGATGATTGCAGCGATCATCATCGTGTTGTTCGTTCTGCTTTACCTGCTGTGGTGGTTCCTGGCAGGGCGCAAACGGAAGAAAAAAGAAAAAGAATTAGAGGAATCCTAACGTGACTACCAGAGGGCGATGTGAGGCATTGATGCGCTTGGCCGTTGGCCTGTTCTTTGCGTGCGCCTTGCTCGTCGCTGTCTCGCCGGCGCCAGCGCATTCGGCAAGCACTGGTAGTTTGGCAGTTCACAAGAGTGCTGACCCCAAAGGCATCAACTCCAACGTTGGTGCTATCTTCGTCGTCCGTCAGCTTCTTGGGCTGCCCTTGGCCAGCCCAGAAGAACTCGGGCAGATGGTTCAGGATAATCCTGCCTTGTTGACTTCGAAGCCTGGCATGGAGCTCGGGCCTGAAATTGTTGCAACTACTGATGAGACCGGTACTGCAACGTTTACAGGCTTATCAGAGGGCGTGTACCAGGTAACCGAGCGGCCCCGACGCACCGACAATTCCTACGAGGATGTGGCAAGCCCTTTCCTCGTCCCCGTAAAGAATGACGTGCAGGCTGAAATCAGTGCCAAAGCGCAGCCGGTGATTGTCGATAAAACAGTGGACGCTCGATCAGTCGAGGTTGGAGCTGTGTTGGACTATCGCATCAGGACGTCGCTGCCGCCTTGCGACGCCCAAGGAAAGCTCCACCAGTTTGTCGTGCTCGATGAGCTGGATCCGCGTCTTGCGTTTCGGCGTCTAAAGTCCATTACCGTGAGCAACCTCAATGGCTCGCGAACTTTGGAGGACGGGCGTGATTTTCGCACAACCCTTGACGGTAACTCAGTTGAGATCGTGATGGAACAGTCTGGTCTAGACATTCTGGCGAAGGCACGGCTCGGCAATCCGGAGACCCGTGTGGAAATTCACTTGGAAGCAGAAGTGCGCTCTTCTGCAACTGTTGGCGATGTCATCACCAACATTGCGCGCTTTAGCCCCGACGGCTACTGCCTACCAAACCTAAGTCCCAGTGTTTCGACCTTGGCGTATTCCGATGCTAACGGCCGTCAAGTAACTGAGCGCGTTGTTCTTGCTGCAGCTGAACAGTGCCGTGGCGATCAGCCTGCCACTATCCAGTCCACTCCAGCGAAAGTCGTCGTTGCAGGCAAAAATCATCCGATCGATGACGACGATGACGATAGCGATGGACAAACCCAGACGGGTTCCGAGACTCATAGGCATCCCGATTCTCCGAGCAGCGGGGTAGTCGACGATGCTGGCAATGACAGCAAGGGCAACGGCGTCGGCGAGCAAGCAAAGCGTATTGCCGGCAAGATTGCCGACAACCTCGCAAGCACCGGCGCCAGCGTGATCGGCATCGTGCTCGCTGCGATTACCGCATTGGTGCTGGGCTTTATTCTCGTTCGCAGGCGCGACGAGGATGACGATGACAATGAAGGAGATGGTCGCGTATGAGGGTACGCCCGGCCAACCTATTTCATTCCTCACACACAATCTTTTCCGCAGGAGCATTTATGACGGTTAACACCAAGACTCGGCGCCTTTTCGCCGCATTATTGGTGGCGTTCGTGACGCTAATGCTAGTCGTCGCGCCCTCTTCGCCGCTGAATAACTTGGTGACGCCCGAAGCCGAGGCACAGACCAGCAAGGGCTGGGCCACGAACGAGGCGACGTACAAGCAGTGCGGTTTCCGCAGTGGCACCGGTGAGGCCGCCAACTATGCGGACCAGCTGTGCTGGATCGACATGTCGGATCTCAATAACTCGGTCACCACCTACCCGAAGCCCGTGAAGAAGGATCTCGGCCGCTACGAGCTGACTTTCGACGTCATGTACGAGACAAAAGACGACCGCGGCTACGACACGAACACTGATCCTTCCAAGGTGCAGACTTATTCTGGTCCGGTGGGTGACGGCGTCTTTGGCCGCAATGTAAACGACACCGACTACTTTGTCCCGCGTTCTGGTCAGGAGGCCATCCAGCCGAGCGTGGTGTGGGGTATAGGCACCGGAATTACGGCCGCATCGCAGCAGGCCACCCTGCGCTTTCGCAACATCAAGGTCAAGGATAAGTTCACCGGCCAATACGTGAGCAATTACCGCACCTCAATTGTTGATGCACAGGACACTCGTGGTTGGTCATTATTTACGGAAAACTTGACCATCGATGCCCCCGAGACGGGGCAGACCATTTTTCCGTACAAGCGTTTCACTCCGGGCGGTTATCGCTCCGCGTGCGATGCCAATAACAATTCCAGCAACGTCTTCGGCCCCGGCATCGAGGATTACTACGGTCGCGGCGATAACACGCCGAAAGACTTCGTGTGCAAGGAATTCTCCATCAACACCGGCAAGGCCGGCTCCTACATTGTGGGCGGCGATGGCCTGACGAGCCTCGACGTCGGCTTCTTTACTCGCAACAACTTCCAAGGCGTTGCACTAGCCCTCAACATGGGCCGCATGACCGGTGACGTCGTCCAGCCGGATACCATGATGGAAAAGACCATCACGGGTCAAGAGACCAAGTTCGATTTCTCCATGGCCACCCGCTATGGCAGCACCGACACCAAGGTTCCGTGGCAAGGCGCGAACACCTACACCCAGGCGCTGCGCCGCATGTCCCCCGATGTGAACGGCAACGTTGCCGCCGATTCCATGGTGTTCAAGTCTGCTGCCACCGGCACGGAAAAGAGCAAGGCGCTGGCCCGCTATACGCCGACGTGGCGTTGCACCCTCGGTACCACGGATTACACCATCAAGGAAGGCTCCGTGCCTCCGGGATTCCGGCTCAACAACGATGCCGCGGCAGGTACCTCCGAGGTGGTCTATCAAAACAAGTACTCGGTTCCCATGTCCTGTACTGTCACGTGGACGTCAAAGTACCAATTCTCCGCGCTGACCCTACGCAAGACGGTCACCGGTACCGCGGCCGGCTTCGACGAGGTGCAGTCGCGCAAGTTCAACTTGGGCTACCGCTGCGCCGCCCCGACCGGCTACTCCGATGCTTACCCCACGATGAAGCTGGAGGATTCCCGTGATCTCGCCGCTGGTGATGATTACACCGTTGAAGGTCTGCCAGCCGGCGCGACTTGTACCTTGACGGAGAAGTTTGCTGATGGTGCTCCGCCTGCCCGTCCAGGTAAGGAACTGACCCTGACCTGGAAGGGCAACGGCACCTCCCAGAACACCGACGCCGTGCCCGTTGGTACTGTCACCCTGAAATCCGGTGTCAACGCCGCCGATCACTCGAACGACATCGAGGCAAACAACAACTATGACTACCGTCCCGGCACCGTCAACATCTCAAAGACCATCACCGGCGAACCTGTCAACGAGCTCGGCAGCCCGCGCGATTATTCTTTCTCGCTACGTTGTTTGACCACCAATTACAGTCAGCAATCCACGATCCAGGCCACGGGCACTGGGGATGAAATCGCCGGCGATACGAGCTTTAACAATGTCCCAGTCGAGCGCGATTGCGTGCTCAAGCCACTGTCTGGCCTTTCCGATTCCGAGGCCGAGCGCATTAGCTTCGACGGCCGCGATGTCTGGGTTGATGGCCAGCAAATTCAAGCCAACTCCGATGGCACCTACACCATCCGCCTGAAGGATTATCCGCAAGGTGGAACCCCGACTGTGTCCGATATTCGTATCGAGGCGCACTACTCTTACAAGACCCGCGACGTCCGCGTGATCAAGCAGTTGCGTGGACCAGGCAGCAGCTTGTTGGACGCGGGTACCACCTTCCCGGTGCACTATCGCTGCACCGACCCAAACGATGCCGCCTACAACCTCGAAGGCGACATGAACATCACCACTGACACCGCCAATCCGGTCAAGATCGAGGGCGTGCGCGTCGGTGCAGACTGCTACGTCTACGAATCCGGTAGCCCCTCGCAGCAGAACGTCACGCTTGACCGCACCACGGTCTCCGCGTCCGATTCTTCTGACGTGGTGACCACCCTCAACAATGAGGAAGCAAAGACCACCCCGGTTTTGACCGTGAACAAATCCACGGATACCAACCAGAACCGCGTTTCTGTGTCGAACCACTACCTCAATAAAACGGGCACGGTCGATTTGACCAAGCTCGTTAACAATTCCGTCAACGGCGCTAACCTGCCTGCTGACTACGAGCTTTCCTTCCGCTGTGGTACCCGCACGGTAGAGACGACGAGCGATAACTATGTTCCTGTCGACCTCACTGGTACTGTCCGTTTAGCCGATGGGCAGACCGAACGTCTCGTCGCCGAGGTCTCCGATCCCACGATTGCGGGGCTGGTTAATGACCGCGACGGTGCGATGGGCGTGCCCTATGGCAATGAATGTACGTTCTCTGAAACCACTCCTTCGACTGGCAACGGCGTTCTGTGGTCAACCGACGCCAAGGAGCAGACTTTTACAGTCGATTCTGACTCTGAGTCCGTTAGCCTGACCAATACCTTCGAACCCGCCGGTAAGGGCATCACCATTACCCAGTCTGAGGCAGGCGTCGACGAGTTCTTCCGCGACGTCGACTACGAATTGACCTGTACCGCCGACGACGGCAGCCCCTTGGACCTAGGCCAGTACGCCACTATCACCCTGGGGCCCGATAACCCGAAGGAGACCGTGCCAGCCACCGTCGTGACGTCGGGAAGCACGTGCCAATTGGTCGAATCCGACAGCAACCGTGAAGACGGCAAACGCAATGGCTACGCCATCGACCGTGATTCCAACATTTCAGTCGATGGCGAGTCTCAGACCTTCAACGACGAAGCTCGCATCGTTTCTGGTGAGTTCATCGTCGGCGATTCCACCATTGCACAGGTAACCCACACCTACGACTACCAAGATGTCACCGTGGCTGTGACCAAGCAGGTCGACTTTGCCAATGAGGCTTACTTCTCCCAGGCCCGCAAGGACGTCAAGTACAACCGTCAATTCGATTTCACGATGAAGTGCACGCCACCCGGTGGCGGCAGCGTCATCACTGTCTCCGGTAAGGTCAGCTCCCCGCAATCTGATGATGCGGCTAGCCAGTCCTTGAGCTTTGATAACATTCCGGACGGTTCCGAGTGCGTTGCGGCAGAAGGTGAGACCACTGCTGCCGAGGGCATCACTTTCACCCAGGAAGTAAAAGTCGGGGACGCTACAGGCGATCGCTCCCTGAACTTCGACGTCAGAGGCAACCAAGACGTGAAGTTGGTCAATACCTATACCCGTCAGCTGGCAGAGGTGAACCTGGACAAGGTTGCTAACACGCCAGTCGACGTCCAGGCAGCTTATGGCTCAAACTGGAAAGACCAGTTCTATACCCACAACTTTGCATTGGTCTGTCGTGACCCAGAAGGGCCTATCGATGGTTCGGGCAACCTTGGAACCTTCCCGGTCAACAGCACCATTCAGGGACCTGGCTCTACCAGTTTTGCTGATATCCCGGTCGGCGCGGAATGCGAACTGACCGGTGACAAGTTTGGTCAGCTCAACTTGACCCAGACCGCGCCGGACGGCATGGAACTGGAAACGCACATGCGTCCAAGCAAGGTGCAGTGGCGTCTGCAGCGCGACGAGGGCATGACCTACACGGATACCGATCTCGCAGATGGTGAGACCACCTCGCAGAAGTTCATGATTGAGGACGACATCTCCGATGGAGGCCTGGGCAACAAGGTCGAACTGGTCAACTTCTATGAATTCGTGAAGTCGCCCATCAAGATGAGTAAGAAGATCGTCGCCAATGCGGACGACCTTCAGGTGCTGCGCGAGGCCAACCCAGAGTTCCGCTTCGACTACCAGTGCCAGGGCGTGGGCTATTCCATCTCTAACGTGGGGCTGCCTACCAGTTTGAATGCGGGCGATACCACTGCCTTCCCGGATGGCACGTTGACCTTCACCTCGGACGAGGTTGAGGTTCCTTCCGGTGCGTGGTGTACCTTCACGGAGCTCGCTCCTTCTGCCACACCAGAAGCTTTGGAGTGGAAGCAGGACCCACGTGAGGTCGACAAGCGCGTCGGTGAAGAGGGCCAACCGGCGGTTTCCTATGACTTCACCAACACCTACACGCGCCGCACCGTCCCCGTGTCCTTCGCGGCGCTGCAGGATGGCTACCTCGGTGGTCTGAGCAACAATAGCTATGACTATAAGGTCAGCTGTACTGCTCCGGGCTTTGATAGCCAAACGTTGAGCTTCGACGTCAATAGAGCTAACTCGAGTGCGACGGTGGCTGACGCCAGTGCACCTTCGGGTGGCAAGGTTGTAAACCTGCCGGTGGGCTATGACTGCACCTTGGATGCAAGTGGTTCCTCGGCCCTGCGCGAGCGCGTGCAGTTAGAAGTGACCGCGGGCACGCGTTCTCCGTACATGACTTTCGCGACGTGGACGAAGGAGGGCGCCGCAGCCGATAACCCGGATGTAAAGCCTGCAGATATTCCACTCGACAAAGTCACCAGTGACTTGAAGAAATACACCTACGATTTTAGGCTGGATAGCGCGCTGCGCTCTGAGACGGGTGCTCCGGTGTTGACCATCGCCGGTGAGGCGATGCATCCGCGCGATAGCGTTGAGGTCACCTTCACTAAGCAATCTGTTGGCGCGGCAGGAGAGGGGCGGACCTTCGAGTTCTCCTCGAGCTGTGGTGAGACATTCACTTTGAAGTCTGGCCAGTCGCATACGTTGAGTGACATCGAAGTTGATCAGAACTGCACCATCGGCGAGGTCATGAATCAAGATTCTGCGTCTCCGGTTGTCTCCGTGGGTGAGACCGGACCGCGCCTGGGTAATGTGAAGGCGAATAACTCCATCGATCCGACTACCCACACGGTGACTTCTGGCCAGTGGTCCTTCGATGTCCTGCCGGTAGCGAAGGCCAGCGATATGTCCACTTCGGGCAGCAAGTGGGAACTGACCGGTATCAATACCTTCCCTGGGGTCAACATCACCAAGAAGATTGATGGCGCACCTATCAGTGCGGTCAGCGGAACGGTGGCCGATACCGCGGTGCTTCCCGACGACGCGACCACCATGCGTTTCAACTACACGGTAGAAAACAACGGCGCCTTGCCGCTGACTGACCTCAAGCTCACCGAGCCGGAGTTGGCTGGCCGCACTGTGGTAGCCGCTGATGGATCCGAGTACGTGGTGCCGGAAGGTGGTGCGATTCCCACTGAGGTTTGTGCCCCAGGCGATCTCGCTGAAGGGGCATCCACCACCTGCAGCTTCGACGTGAAGATCACGGAGTCGACGGAGGATAACTTCTACTACCGCGGCAAGGTTACTGTGACGGCGCTGGGCAATAACATCCTCGTCTCCGACGACGATAGCTACGGTGCTCTGCGTCTGAAGGAAGGCCTCGGCTTCCTGCTGCCGGATACCGGCCGCCAGACCCTGGTGTGGGCGCTGCTCATCGGCCTCATTCTGCTGGCAATCGGTATGGCTTTGTACCTGCGTAATCGCAACGACGAAGAAACCGATGGCGAAGACTAAGACGAAGAAGAACCAGTCACGCAAGAAGAAAAGCTCGCTGTGGCTGGTTATCCTCGGCATCTTGGTGCTGCTGTATCCGATTGTTGCCACGCAGTACAACGATTGGCAGCTGCAGCGCCAGGCGGAGAACTACCGGCGCGCCATTGAGCGCATCGACCCGCCTGCCCAGCGAGAGGCCTACGTGCAGCAGGCACATGAGTACAACGATTGGTTGGCGGAGCAAGGTCATCATGCTTTCCCACCGAATCCTTCTTCACCGGGCTTTGAGCGTTACATGAAAACGCTCAATGCCCCAGAGGCCGGGGGCGCGATTGCGCGACTTCGCATTCCCGCAATTAACGTCGATCTTCCCGTGCGGCATACGACTGCCCCTGCTGTGCTTTACGACGGCGCGGGACACATGTTTGGTTCCTCACTGCCGGTGGGAGGTAAGGGAACCAATGCCGTTATTTCTGCACACACCGGCATGGTGGACGCGTCGATGTTTGATAACTTGCCGCGACTCAAGGACGGCGAAATCGTCACCATCGAGGTGATGGGCGAGTTGCTGCATTACAAGGTCGTGGGCCGCGAGGTGGTCAAACCTGATAAGTACGATGCGGTGACTTATGAGCCTGACAAGGATCAGATCACGCTGATCACCTGCACCCCGTACGGCATCAACACGGATCGTCTGCTCGTGCATGCAGAACGCGTCTACATTGCGGGCGGAGATGAGGATTCGGGCTGGCATCCAAAGCTGTCGTGGTGGATGATTGCCGCGCTTAGCATCATCGCCATCTCTTTGCTTATCATCATCTATCTGGAATGGCGTCGCCGCCGACGTAAGCAAGCCCGCGAGGAACGTCAGGCTAGGAAGCAGGCGGCCGCCGATGGTAGTATGAGCAGCTCAGAGTAAGAAAAACAGCTACTTAGCGTTAGTGCGAGGAAACCAACTTCATGGCACGTTTTATTGACCGCGTCGTTCTTCACCTGCAGGCCGGCGACGGAGGCCACGGATGCTCTTCGGTGCACCGTGAAAAGTTTAAGCCGCTGGGCGGTCCAGACGGCGGCAATGGCGGCCACGGAGGAGACATCCTGCTAGAGGTTTCCACCCAGGTGCATACCTTGATGGACTTCCACTACCGTCCGCACCTGAAGTCCGGCCGAGGTAACAACGGTGCTGGTGACTGGCGCAATGGCGCCCGCGGCGAGGATCTCATCCTCGAGGTCCCGGCCGGCACCGTGGTCTACTCCGAAGACGGCGAGATGCTGGCGGATCTCACGATTCCTGGCACCCGTTTTGTAGCCGCTGAAGGCGGCTTTGGCGGCCTTGGTAATGCTGCGCTAGCTTCTGCTGCCCGCAAGGCACCAGGCTTTGCGCTTCAAGGCGAGCCGGGCGAGGCCCGTGATCTGGTGTTGGAGCTTAAATCCATGGCGGATGTCGGCCTCGTCGGTTTCCCATCGGCCGGCAAGTCTTCCCTAATTTCCGTGCTTTCTGCGGCCAAGCCAAAGATTGGTGATTATCCGTTTACCACCCTGCAGCCGAATCTCGGCGTGGTGGACATGGGCTTTGAATCTTTCACCATGGCCGACGTTCCGGGCCTTATCCCGGGCGCTGCTGACGGCAAGGGCCTCGGATTGGACTTCCTGCGCCACATCGAACGCACTGCGGTGCTCGCTCACGTCGTTGACGTTGCCTCCTTGGAGCCGGGCCGCGACCCGCTTTCCGATATTGAGGCGCTCGAGGAGGAGCTCGCAAAGTACCAAGAACTGCTGGACCAGGACACCGGCTTGGGCGATCTGCGGCAGCGCCCACGCATCATTATCTTGAACAAGGCGGATATTCGGGAGGCGGAAGAACTGGCCGAGTTCGTCAAACCCGAGCTGGAGGAGAAGTACGGTTGGCCCGTCTTCATTATTTCTGCGGTGGCACGCAAGGGCCTCGATCCGCTCAAGTACAAGCTGCTTGAGATGGTCAAGGAGCACCGTCGCACACAGCCGAAGGTCAAGGCGGATAAGAACCACACCATCATCCGCCCACGTGGCGAGCGTAAGTCCGGCTCCCACGCTGACTTCACTGTGCGCCCTGATCCCGAGCTTGCCGGTGCCTTCGTGGTGGAGGGCGACAAGATCGAGCGCTGGATTGTGCAAACCGACTTCGAAAATGATGAAGCCATCGGCTACCTCGCTGACCGCTTGGCCAAGGCCGGTGTGGAAGATGAGCTGTTCAAGCAGGGCGCTGTTGAGGGCTGTCCGGTGACCATCGGCGGCATCACCTTCGAGTGGGAGCCGATGACTGGCGGCCGTGCCACGGATGCCGGCCGCGGCTTCGACGGTCGCCTCGGCGGCACCGAGCGTGTTTCCGCCGCTGAGCGTAAGCGCGCTTCGCAGGCTCGCCGTGGCCTCATCGACGAGTATGACTTTGGCGATGACGAGAAGGTCACCCGCGAGCAGGCGAACCGGGACCGCTGGCAGGGCTAGTACAATGGGCGGCCATGTCTTCGCAACAAGATTTTCCGCTAACCCAAAAACCTTATTCCGGGCCCACGGTTGACACCCCCTTTCCGGACCCGTTGCATGAAAATCCCACGGCGTCCGGCTTTGATTCGCCGCTGCGCCAGCGCATCGCGCACGCCAAGCGCGTAGTCATCAAGATTGGTTCTTCGTCGCTGACGGATGAGGACTTCCTGGTCTCCCAGGAGCGCATCGACCACATTGTGGACGCGGTGCACGCCCGCATGGGCATCTCCGATGTCATCCTGGTCTCCTCCGGTGCGGTGGCCGCTGGCATGGGCCCGCTGGGGCTTAATCGCCGGCCGACTGATCTGGCCACCAAGCAGGCCGCGGCGTCTGTGGGCCAGGTGCATCTGGCGTACGAGTGGGGCCGGTCTTTCGCCCGCTATGACCGCACGGTGGGCCAGGTGCTGCTCACCGCCTCGGATACGGGGCACCGGGACCGCGCCCGCAACGCGCAGCGCACCATCGACCGGCTGCGCCAGCTGCGCACCATTCCCATCGTCAATGAGAATGACACGGTGGCGACCTCGGAGATGCACTTCGGGGATAATGACCGGCTCTCCGCCTTGGTGGCCAACCTGATGGGCGCGGACGCGCTGTTCCTGTTCTCTGATGTCGATGGCCTCTATGACAAAAACCCGGCGGAGCCGGACGCCCGCTTCATCGATGAGGTGCGCACGGGCAAAGACCTGAAAGGGGTCGAGGCCGGTGAGTCCGGCAACGTCGGCACCGGTGGTATGGCCACGAAGGTCTCGGCCGCGCGCCTGGCCACCCGCGGCGGAATCCCGGTGCTGCTGACGTCGACGGATAACATTGGCCCTGCTCTTGCCGATGCCTCCGTGGGCACCGTCTTCCACACCCGCGAGGAGCGCAAGTTGTCTGCCTGGAAGTTCTGGGCGCTCTACTGCGCCGATACCGGTGGGGCGGTGCGCCTGGACGCTGGCGCCATGCAGGCGGTCACCAAGGGAGGCAATTCGCTCCTGGCGGTTGGCATCACGGAGGCCATCGGTGAATTCTCCCGTGGGGAAATCATCGACATCATGGGCCCGGAAGGTGAGGTCATCGGCCGCGGCGAAGTACGTTTTGATTCCGCGGAGCTGCGGGGCATCCTGGGCAAGCAGATGGAGGAGCTGCCGGAATACCAGCGCCGCAGCGTTGTCCACGCCGACTACCTGTCGAACTACGCCTCCCGAATCTAGACACTAGAGGCCAGAGAAACCCCAGGAAAAGACCATGAAATACGCCATGTTGCCGGAACAATGGGAAGAATCCATCGAGACCTTGCGGGGAGCTGGCCATGAGCTCGCGGAGCTTTCCGATGCCGACTTCCTCATCTACAACGGCGACGGCTCGGACTTCCCGTTGCCACTGCCGGAGAACATCAAGTTCGTGCAGATTCCGTCTGCAGGCGTAGACCATCTGCTCGACGTCATGAAGGAGACCGACGTAATCTGGTCCAACGCCGCTGGCGTATTCGATAACACCGTGGCGGAATCTACCATCGCGCTGCTGCTTGCGCAGCTGCATGCCCATCGCTATGTCAACGACACCTTCTCCAACTACGAGGAGGTGCAGGATCACAAGTCCTACCTACACGAGGACAAGACTGTGGCGATCATCGGCGCCGGCGGCATCGGCAAGCGGCTCATCACGATGCTCTCTGGCTTTGGCCCGCGCATCATCGCCGTAAACCGGTCCGGCAACGCGGTTCCAGGCGCGGATGAGACCTATCCCATCTCCGAGGTGGACAAGGTCTGGTCTGAGGCCGACTACTTTGTGCTCATCGCGCCGCTTACCCCGCAGACCCACCACATGGTCAACAAAGACGTGTTTGCCCAAATGCCGAATCATGCGGTGGTGGTCAATGTGGGCCGTGGCCCACTCATCAGTACCGAGGATCTTTTGGCAGCGCTGGACTCTGGCGAGATTGCCGGCGCAGCGCTCGACGTCACTGATCCGGAGCCGCTCCCGGATGATCACCCGCTGTGGAAGGACCAACGTGTGGTCATTACACCGCACATTGCTAATACCCGTAACTCGGTGCGCCGCCACTTGGGAGCACACACCGCAAAGGTGGCCGCAGCCTTTGAGGCTGGCGAGGAAATTCCTACCCGTGTGGATCCGAACGCTGGATATTAAAGTGTAAAAGCATGAACAAAGACATTCGCGTGGGAGACGCGGAACGCCACAATGCGCTAGACCTCCTCAGCACCCACTTCGCTAACGGTCTCATCGACATCAACGAGTTCGAAGACCGCACAGGAAAGGCGGCTGTTGCGCGTACCCGCGGCGAGATCGCTTCCCTCTTTGAGGACCTTCCTGACAATCCAATTGCAGAGGTCGTCCCGTTCAAGGAATCGGAAGCGCAGGCCGAGCTCGACCGGCTGCAGCGCCGCGGAGGGTTAGTCCACCGAATCGATGCCGTCATTTGGTCAGCGACGATGATCCTCTTCTTCCTGGGGCTTTTCGTCTTCGACTGGGACTATTTCTGGCTTGTCTTCCCGATTGCAGGTATCGCCTCGTGGGGTGTCAGGGAGGCGGTCAAGCTCTCCGACGACGACGAAAAACTTTATGAGGAATTGAAAAAGAAGGATGACAAAGACCGGGCCGAGCGCCTACGTCTGGCAGCCGAGCGCCGCAAGGAGCTGGGGCAGTAGTCCGCGGGGTCTGCGGGGGGAGTGGCTGCGCGCTTGAGCTATACCCACGCGTGACATCCAGCGCGGATAACCATGCTGTTGGGGGGTGAGTTTCTTTAAGAGGATGTTATTCAGCTTTAAAGTGACCTAAATAAAACCCGGGGGGATCACTTTCGCGGGCACGTTCCGGATTGTAAGCTCATCCTAGTTCGATTTAGTCAAGCCTAAGTTAACTTGGCTATTGTTCGTGAGCAAAGGACTTTCTTTCATGACCCATTTCAACGTGCCCAAGTACTCCGTCCGCATTGCGGCAGCCACCCTGGCCATGCTCGCATCCGCGACTGCGTTGAGCGCGTGCAGCAGCAACGAAGACACCTCCGCGTCCACCGGCTCTACCGGCGCCGCGGGGGACACTGCTGTGACCATCACTGACGTCGCCGGCCGCGAGGTCACCTTCGACAAGCAGCCTGAGCGTATCCTTCTGGGCGAGGGCCGCGGGCTCTTCGCCACCTCGATTCTCAACCGCGAGGATCCGCTCGAGCACGTCGTGGCTCTGGGCAAGGACCTGCATGAGGCGGCTCCGAGCTTCGAGTCCAAGTTCGCCGAAACCAATGCGGCGTACAAGGATCTGCCGACCATCGGCAACATCGCCAAGGGCGACGTCACCGTGGAAAACCTGCTCGCGCAAAAGCCAGACGTCGTGGTCATGACGCTGGACCACAAGGAGGGTGCGGAAAAGACCGGCTTCCTGGACAAGATGGACCAGGCCGGCCTGAAGTACGTCTTCACCGACTTCCGCCAGAAGCCGCTAGAAAACACCCCGAAGTCCATGGAGGTCTTCGGCCAGCTCTTCGGTCACGAGGACAAGGCCGCAGAGTTCAATAAGTTCTATACCAGCAAGGTTGATGACATTAAGTCCCGCGCGGAAAAGGCCGGGGACAAGCCGCGCACCCTGGTCTGGCGCGCGGCGGGCCTGAAGGATTGCTGCTCCACGGTCAAGGACTCTAACCTAGGTGACCTGGTTAATGCCGCCGGCGGCGAGAACTTGGGCGATAGCCTGCTGGACACAGAGTCTGGAGACCTTACCGCAGAAAAGGTGCTTGCTGAGCAGCCGGAGCACATCATCGCCACTGGCGGCGCATGGGCCAAGGACCCGGAAAAGCCGGAGGTCCTGCCGCACGTGGAGATGGGTTACGCGGCCAAGGAAGAAAAGGCGCAGGAGACCCTCGAAGGCCTGCTAAAGACCCCGGGCTTCGAGCAGCTTGAGGCCCCAAAGGAAGGCAACTTCCACGCTGTCTACCACCAGTTCTACGATTCGCCTTTTAACATCTTCGCCTTGGAGCAGTTTGCTGTGTGGATGCACCCAGAAACCTTCAAGGACTTAGACCCAGAAAAGGACTTCGCCGAATTCCACAACAAGTGGCTGCCCATCGACTACAGCGGCGTTTTCTTCACTACCAAGAACACACACAAGCACTAAAAAATGGCACTTTTGACCTCTTCTGAGAGTTTGCAGACTGACCAGAAAGCCGAAACCAAAACCGACACCCACCAGGTAATTGCCGAGTACCGCAGCAATAACTTCCGCAAGGTACTCATCATCGGTGCACTGGTGCTGGCTGCCTTCGTAGCCTTCGTCATTGCCACGGTGGTCGGCCCGATTCACCTTTCCCCGATGGAGATGCTGCGTGGCATTTTCTCACCGGGCCAGGTGGATGAGACCACCCGGACGGTCCTGTGGAACCTGCGCCTGCCGGCGTCGGTTATGGCCGTGCTCATCGGCGCCGCACTGGCGCTATCCGGCGCGCATATGCAGACCATTCTGGATAACCCTTTGGCCGAGCCTTTCACCTTGGGTATTTCCGCCGCCGCGGCTTTTGGCGGCGCGGCCTCCATCGTGCTGGGCTGGACCGTGCTGGGAAATCCGCAGTTCAATCTCGCGGCCGTCGCTTGGCTGTCGGCTCTTGTGGCCGTGGCCATCGTCGCGGGTGCGGCGGTGTGGCGCGGCGCTAGTGCGGAGTCAATGATTCTGCTGGGTATCGCCCTCGTTTTCTTGTTCCAGGCACTGCTTTCGCTGATGCAATACAGCGCCTCGACTGAAGCCCTGCAGCAGATTGTCTTTTGGACCATGGGCTCCCTGCAGCGTGCGAATTGGGTGTCCAACCTGATCATCGCGGCCACCTTGCTGGTTGCCATTCCTTTCACCATGCTCAACGCGTGGAAGCTCACGGCGCTGCGCCTTGGCGACGAGCGTGCGGCGGCCCTTGGCATCAACGTGCAAAAACTGCGCGTTCTAACCCTCGTCGTGGCCTCCTTGCTGGCCGCTAGCGCCGTGGCCTTCGCCGGCATCATCGGCTTCATTGGCTTGGTTGGCCCACACGTGGCGCGCCTATTGGTGGGCGAGGATCAGCGTTTCTTCGCTCCAGCCTCCATGGCGGCGGGCGCGATGCTGCTGGCGGGAGCACACGCGGTATCCATCACCATCATCCCCGGCGTTGCCGTACCCATCGGCATCATCACGGCGCTCGTTGGTGTTCCTTTCTTCGTGCTGCTCATCTTCACCAAGAGGAGGATCAAGTGCTGAAAGTAGAACAGGCATGCGTGAACTTTGGCAAGCGGGAGGTGCTCAAAGGAGTTGACTTGCCCGAGCCTGAACCCGGCACCATCGTCGGACTCATCGGCCCCAACGCGGCGGGCAAGTCCACCTTGGTCAAGGCCATCGCCGGCATTCAGAAGCTAACTTCGGGCACCTGCGATACTGGTGGCGCCAACGTGGGCTACGTGCCGCAGGATCTTCTGACCAGCGCCTCGCTGACCGCCTTTGAATCGGTGGTCATCTCCGCTAAGCGTGGTTCACCCAACGCTTTGGAATCCGCGGTTGAGGCGCTCGAAAAGCTCGGCATCGTGCACCTCGCGCACCGCTACGTTCACCAGCTTTCCGGCGGCCAGCGCCAGCTCGTCGCCGTGGCGCAGATGCTGGCCCGTGAGCCAGACCTGATGCTGCTGGATGAGCCGACCTCCGCGCTCGACCTGCGCCATCAAGTGCACCTGCTGGATACCTTGCGCAAGGAGGTCTCCCGCGGGGCAGTGGCGTTGGTAGCTATCCACGATCTCAACCTGGCCGCGCGTTATTGCGACGAGCTGGTGGTTCTCCACGGCGGCCGCGTGCATGCCCACGGCACCCCGGCAGAGGTGCTGAACACCGAGCTGCTGGGTGAGGTCTATGGCATCCACGCTCGAGTCATCGACGACGAAGGCGTGCCCATGGTCTGTCCTGTCGAGGCTAGCTTCGGTAAGCTTGAGCCTCATGAGCCAACTCACTCGAGATGAAGAACGAGACCAAGTACTAAAACTGGCGCGTCAGGCCAAGAATGTTGCGCCGCAGTTCGCGCAGCTTTCCACCCCACGCAAGAATGAGATTCTTGTGCGCGCTGCTGAAAACCTGGTGGCCCGCACCCCTGAGATCCTCGAGGCCAATGAGCGCGACGTCGCCGCTGGCCGCGCGGCCGGGATGAATGATTCTTTAATCGATAGGCTCTCGCTCGACGCCGCGCGCGTCGAAGGTATCGCCGGCGGCCTGCGCCAGGTCGCCGCCCTGCAGGACCCAGTAGGGGAGGTACTGCGGGGCCACACCATGGACAACGGCATCCAGATGAAGCAGGTGCGCGTGCCGCTCGGCGTCATGGGCATGGTTTATGAGGCCCGCCCGAATGTCACGGTGGATGCCTTTGGCCTTGCGCTCAAGTCTGGCAACGTTCCGCTGCTGCGCGGATCTAAGTCCGCACGCAACTCCAACGAGCAGCTCGTGGAGATCCTCCAGGACACCCTGGCGCACTTCGACCTTCCGCGCGAGGGCGTGCAGCTCCTGCCGTGCGAGAGCCACGATTCGGTGCAGGATCTCATCACGGCGCGCGGGCTTGTCGACGTCGTGATTCCCCGCGGTTCTGCTCGCCTCATCAATGCGGGGGTGGAGGGCGCTACCGCCCCCGCCATTGAGACCGGCACCGGCAACTGCCACTTCTACATCGATGCCAGCGCCGACCTCGACAAGGCCATCGCCATGGTTATAAACGGCAAGACCCGCCGCCCTTCGGTTTGTAACTCCACCGAGTGCGTGCTGCTGGACGCCGCGCTTGCCGACGCCGCGAAACTCCGCGTCATCACCTCCCTTCAGGAGGCGGGCGTGGTCATCCATGGCGAGGTCGCTGAGCTCGAGCAATTCGGCGTGGCCAATGCCGTGGAAGCAACCGACGAGGAATGGCGCGAGGAGTTCCTGAGCAACGACATCTGCGCCAAGGTAGTTGACGGCGTCGCTGGCGCCATCGCGCATATCGCCGAGTACACCACCGGCCACACTGAGGGCATCGCCGCTCAGGACGCCGATGTTCTGCTTAAGTTCGCCAACGAGGTCGATGCCGCCGCCGTCATGCTCAATGCCTCCACCGCCTTTACCGACGGCGAGGTTTATGGCATGGGCGCGGAGATCGGTATCTCTACCCAGAAGCTGCATGCCCGCGGCCCGATGGCTCTGCCGGAGCTGACCTCCACAAAGTGGATTCTGCAGGGCAGCGGTCAAACTCGACCTTAAAATATGCCTCTATCTCTATCTCTTTTCACCCAGGCGCCCACGCCCGCGGATGGGCAGAAGGTGCACGTATAATCTCCACTCATGACTAGTCCACAGCGCATCGGAATCATGGGCGGCACCTTCGACCCCATCCACAATGGCCACCTCGTGGCGGCCAGTGAGGTGGCCTACCGCTTCCAGCTGGACCAAGTGGTCTTCGTACCCACCGGCCAGCCGTGGCAGAAGGCGGGGCGCGACGTCACCGCAGCTGAGCATCGCTACCTGATGACGATGGTGGCAACCGCCTCGAATCCGCGCTTTACTGTCTCCCGCGTCGACATCGACCGCGAGGGCCCCACCTACACCATCGATACCCTGCGTGACCTGCGCGAGCTTTTCCCCGATGCCGAGCTCTACTTCATTACCGGCGCCGATTCCCTGGCTTCGATCATGAGCTGGCGCGATTGGGAGGTCATGCTAGAGATGGCCAACTTCGTCGGCGTCACCCGCCCCGGCTACGAACTCAGCAAGGATATGCTGCCGCTGGGATCCCAAACCGGGATCGAACTCATCGAAATTCCCGCCATGGCCATTTCTTCCACCGATTGCCGCAAGCGCGCCGGGGAAGGCGAGCCGGTGTGGTACCTCGTGCCGGACGGGGTTGTGCAATACATCGCTAAGAACAATCTTTATGGGCCTAATCCTGATAAGCCTTTATAGAATTTGGGAAAAAGAATTCACGGAAATAGCCAAACGCACCTCTTACGTGCGAAACTGGCAGAACTAAAAAGTATTCGAAGATATTTGAAGGAAAGCACATGTCCGTTACTGATGTAGCCCGCAAGATGGCTGAAACCGCGGCGCACGCTGCTGACGAGAAGCTGGCCACGAACATCGTGGCTATCGACGTCTCTGACGTGCTTGCTATCACCGAGATCTTCGTGCTGGCATCCGCCGAGACCGAGCGCCAGGTGGCCTCCATCGTGGAGGAAATCGAAGACGAGCTGACCAAGCTTGGCCACGAGCCAAAGCGCCGCGAAGGCAACCGCGAAAACCGCTGGGTACTGCTGGATTACGGTCACATCGTCATCCACGTCCAGCGCAACGATCAGCGCGAGTTCTATGGCCTCGACCGCCTCTACCACGATTGCCCGATCCTGGAGATCGAGGGTATCGAGACCCCGGAGCGTCCGGGCGAGTGGTCCGATGAGGTTAACCTGCGCGAGGTTGAGTCCATCGACGAGATCCCACTGGCTCAGCCGGAGCCGGAAGAGGACGAGGAGTACTAAACCTTGTCGCGCCGCCTGCTTCTGATCCGCCACGGTCAGACCACTTATAACGCCACTGGCCGCATGCAGGGCCACCTGGACACGGAGCTGTCCGAGCTGGGGCTTGCACAGGCCAAGCAGGCGGCAGGCCTGCTTGCGGAGCAAGGGATTTCCGCGATCTTGTGCTCGGATCTTTCCCGTGCCCGCGCCACCGCCGGCGTCATTGGTGAGCGTTTGGGCCTGGAGCCTACTGTCGACGCCCGCCTGCGCGAGACGCACCTGGGCAAGTGGCAGGGGATGTCCTCGGCGGAAGTAGATCGCGATTACCCCGGTGCCCGCGCCATCTGGCGTCACGATCCCACCTGGGCGCCGCCGGAGGGCGAGTCGCGGGTGGACGTCGCCAAGCGTGCGCGTCCCGTCATCGACGAGCTGATGCGTGACCCGGAACCGTGGGCCGAGGGCACCGTGTTGGTGGTGGGGCACGGCGGTGCGATTGCAGCGTTGACCTGCCACCTTTTGGGCCTGCGCCACGAGCAGTACTCCATCCTTTCGGGCCTGAAGAACACCCACTGGTCCCAGCTGACCGCCCGTCCGGACTTTGATCCAGCGAATCCGCAGGCCTCCCTCGAGTTCACTGCGGGAAACGTGGACGGCGCCAAGTGGTACTTCGACGGCTGGAACATGGGGGCAGGTGACTAGTGGCCGTCCGCATCGTCACTGATTCCGCCGCGGGGCTGCCGCCAGACATCGTGAAAAACCTGCAGATTCGAGTAATCGATTTGCACGTCATGGACGCAGACGGCGAGCAATCTACCTCGGGTCTTACTGCGCTGGAGCTCGCGGCCGCATACGGTCGCGAAATGGAACGCTCCACCGACGACGGCATTGTGGCCATCCATCTGTCCAAGGAACTTTCTTCCACCTGGTCTGCCGCGGTGACGGCTTCCGGCGTGTTTCCCGATACCGTCAAGGTGGTCGAGTCCGGCTCGGCGGGCATGGTGATTGGTGCCGCGGCGATGTCTGCGGCGACCTTGGCACGTGATGGCGCCTCGCTTGAGGAGTGCTACGAGGCGGCGCTGGATACGATCAAGCGCGGCCGCACCTGGGTTTACCTCAACTCCACGGAGGAACTGCGCCGCTCCGGCCGTCTTTCTACCACCACCGCGATGCTCTCCACTGCACTTCTGGCCACCAAGCCCATCATGTCCATCGTGAGCGGCAAGCTGGAGCTCGTGGGCAAGACCCGCACCCAGACTAAGGCTTTTACCAAGCTGGTCGATCTCATCGCCTCCCGCGCCGATGGCGAGCCCGTCTTCGTGGCATTGCAGCACAACGACGCCGAGGAGTCCGCCGAGCGCCTGCTCGAACTGCTCGAGAAGGCCCTGCCGAAGGGCTCTTCCTTCATGGTCGAAGAACTCACCGAGGTGCTCGCCGTGCATGCCGGCCCAGGCGCCATCGGCGTATCGGTGGTCTTTAGCAAGGAACCTCCTGAATCGTTGACACGTACAACAAGTTATCCACAGGTTTTTAAATTGCCTCTAGCGCATTAACTGCGCCGCCTTTTAGCGTCGAGGGCATGCCGCATATTAGCGATCGTCTTCGGGAACTAACCCGCCCCACCGGGGAAGAGGACCTGCTCAACGTCACCTATCCGCGCCCGCGCGTGCGTATTCCGCCGTGGCTTGCCTGCGCCATCGCGGTGTTGGTTGCTGCGGGTGTCTTGACGTGGCTGGGTATTACGAGCCGGAACGATCCTTATGCGGTTTCCGCTTCCGAGGCTACGAGCAGCGCCGCTGCACCGAGCTCCCTGGTGGTCTCCGTGGTGGGGGAGGTCGAAAACCCCGGCCTTGTCACGGTGGCGCCGGACGCCCGCATTGCCGACGCCCTCGATCACGCCCACCCGCGCCCCGGCGTGGACCTCCTCAACCTCAACCTGGCCAAACGGCTTAGCGACGGCGAGCAAATCGTCGTCGGCCTGCCCGCACCCGCCCCAGTACCGGGCGAGCCACAGGAAGGCGGTCTGCTCAGCCTGAACTCAGCCACCAAGGAGCAGCTTATGGAGTTGAAAGGAGTAGGAGAGGTCACGGCGGAGTCCATTTTGAGCTTCCGTGAGGAATCCGGCGGTTTTACCTCGATTGAGCAGCTGATGGAGATAAGCGGCATTGGGCCTGCAAAGTTCGAGGCGCTCAAAGACCAGGTGCAATTATGAGGCAGCTGCGCCTGCTGCCGGCCGCGTGTGCGGTGTGGCTGGCCACGCTCTTAAGCTTTAACGGCGCGTGGTGCTCCTTAGTGCCGCTAGTCTGTCTAGTCCTGTGGTTCTGGCAGCGCGGCCAGGCGGTGCTCACCACGGGCCTTAGCGCCTTGGCCATCGCCGTGACTAAGGTGCGCATTTCCCGCGCGGGCCCGCTTGGCGACGTCCTGACCGGCACCGTCATAACTGAGCCCACCGAGGTGCGCTTTGGCTGGCTGCTGCGCCTGCGCGTGCCTGGCTATCCCTTTCAGGTACCTGTGTTTAGCGACGAACCCGCTCCAGCCGGGGCCCAAGTGACCGTGGACCATGGCACCATCACTTCGCTTACCCCGCCGGATTCTTTGGCCGCGCACGTGGCAGAGAACTTCCGCGAGCTGGTCAGCATAAGCGTTGGCCCTTCCTCACAAGGCCTGCTGCCGGGCATGGTGCTGGGGGATACCACCTTGCAGACGGCGGCAGAAAAGCAGCTTTATATCGACACCGGGTTGTCGCATTTGAGCGCGGTATCCGGCTCGAACGTGGCCATCGTGTGCAGCGCTGCCGCCTTGTTGGTGAAAGGGCCACGGCTGCGGGTCGCGGCGTCGCTTAGCGCATTGTGCATCTTCGTGGCTTTGGTGGGGTTTGAGCCTTCCGTCCAGCGCGCGGCCGTGATGGGCCTGGTGGGACTACTCGCGGTTTTAAACTCCGCGCGCATGGAGCCGATGCATGGGCTCAGCCTGGCTATCATCGTGCTGCTTTTTATAGACAGCGAGTTGGCCAAGAACTTCGGGTTTGCGCTGTCGGTGGCGGCGACCGCCGGAATCGTGGCGCTCTCGCCGCTGCTTTATCGCCACCTGGCGGTGATTGGATGGCCGGATATCTTCGTCCGCGCGCTCGCCGTGGCAATTGCGGCCGACCTCGTGACGATGCCGATCATCGCTCTGATGTCCGGGAAGGTATCGGTGGTCTCGGTACTTGCAAACGTGCTGGTTGCTCCCGCGACTGCTCCCGTGACCATCCTGGGATTGCTGGCAGCCCTCTTCGCGCAGCTGGGCCCGCTTTCCGTGTTGGGCGCCGGGGTACTGTGCCTAACCGAGCCTTTTACTTGGTGGATCAACACCATCGCCCGCGGCTGCGCGGCCTTGCCGGTCAGCACCGTTGACGCTAGCCCTTTCCTGGTGTTGCTGGGCTACGGCTGGATAGTGGCGGGCATCCTCTACAAACGCCCGTTGCTCACACTTGCCTGCGTGGTTGCATTCCTGTGGCCGAGGCACTTTGATACCCCGCAGGAACCGATACATGTGGTGGCCACCGAGGAAGACATCGAGCCCATTCCGCCGGGCACACGCAGCATCATTGTTACGCAAGATCCG
>NZ_KV814045.1:0-80109 GCF_001813815.1 Corynebacterium sp. HMSC076D02 | reverse complement strand
CGCCGCCCGATTACCCCACGCGCACAGCAGATGGAATCGCAGTTTTCTACCGCTAGAATTGCTCCTATGAATCAGGTCCATCTCATCCTCGGCGACGACGAATTCCTCACCGAACGTGCCCGCCTTTCCATCCAGAAGGCGGCCGGGGAGGGAGTCGAGGTGGTCCGCCTCAAGGCTTCTGAGGTCTCGGAGGGGGAAATCGCCATGGCGACCAGCCCTTCCCTGTTTGGTGATAACCGCGTCATCGTCATCAGCGACGTCGAAAAGGTGGGCAAGGAACTTACCCAAATCCTCCTTAAGGCCGTAGCCGATCCAGGCCCCGGCATGACCTTGGTGCTCATCTACAGCGTGACGGCCAAAACTCTCAAAGGAAAGAAGAGGCCACCAGAGCTCGTTGCCAAGCTGCGCAAAGTAGGCGAGGTGCACGAGGTGTTCTCGCTCTATCCCAACGAGCTGGGTACCTGGGCCACCCGCGAGTTCGCCTCGCACGGGGTACGGCCAACCCCCGACGTCGTCCAGGCCGTGCTCGATGGTGTGGGCTCCGATCTGCGCGAGCTGGCCTCGGCGATTTCCCAGCTGGTCTTCGATACCAACGGCAACGTCACCCGCGAGGCCGTGCACAACTACTACGTCGGCGTGGCTGAGGTGGCGAATTGGGACATCGCCGACGCCGCCGTAGCCGGGCGCGTGGAAGCCGCCGTCTCCACGTGCCGGCGCGCTCTCCAATTAGGTGCCTCGCCCGTCGCCATCTCGGCGGCGCTGGCGAATAAGGTAGGCGCAATCGCCAGGCTCTATTCCGCCCGCGGCGACCAGTACTCTTTGGCCAAGGCAACCGGCCTTGCTCCTTACGTGGTGAAGCTGACTCACCCGGTGGCGCGCCGCTGGTCGGAGGATTCCGTGAACAAGGCAGTGGTGCTCATGGCCGAGCTCGATGCCGCAGTCAAAGGCCAAGGCGGCGACGAAGAGTTTGCGGTAGAGGCCGCTGTGCGTAGAGTAGCCGAGCTTGCGCGATAAACTACTTCGCATGGAAGACATCCAAGAGTTTGCCTCGAAGCTTTTTGATTTCGCACGCAATGGCGACGGCACGTTGCTGGAGTACATCGCCCAAGGCGTGAACCCGAACATGGTCAACCAGGACGGCCAGTCCTTCGTCATGTTGGCGGCATACAACGGCCATGCGGAGCTCGTGACCAAGTTAGCTGCCGCAGGCGGAAACGTGAACCTGCTCAATGACCGCAATCAATCCCCGCTGGCAGGCGCAATTTTTAAGAAGGAAGATGCGGTGATCGAAGCCCTCTTAGCAGCCGGTGCCGATCCGCAGGCCGGCCAGCCTAATGCCTTGGATTCTGCCCGCATGTTCGGCCGCGAAGATTTGATCGAGCGCCTTTCATGAGCTGGTCCGCGTTTGCGTTCCTCATCGCCATGAACATGGTGGGCGCCCTCGCGCCGGGACCAGACATCGTACTGGTGACCCGTTACGCCACCCGCTCGCGCAAGCATGCGGTTGCGGCCGTCACGGGCACTCAGGTCGGCGTGCTTTTCTGGTGCACGCTCACGGTGTTCGGCGCGGCGGCGTTGCTGACCGCATTCCCGGGGCTGCTCCGCTTCATTCAGGGCATCGGCGGCTGCTTCCTCATCTGGATGGGCCTGCAGAATGTTCGCACGGGCCTGGCGCAGCGCAAACAGCCGGCGTTGAACTTAGACGAGGCGGTATCGCGGTTGGGTAGTGTCAAGCAAGTCTTCCGCACAGGGCTTTTCACCAACCTTTCGAACCCGAAAATCGTGCTCTACTTGGCGGCGATGATCGCGCCTTTGCTGCCGCCGCACCCGCCGCTGTGGCTGGCCGCGGGGCTCGTGCTGAGCATGGGCATTTCCAGCTACTTGGTCTTCGTGACCGTTGCAACGGTGATTTCCACCAACGCTATCCGACGCCGCCTTCTTGCCGCCGGACCCATCATCGACATCGCTTCGGGTTGTTTCTTCGCCGTGGCCGGTGTGGGCCTAATTATTGCCGCTATAACAGGCTAAGTTGCTGCGGCGCGAAAAGCTCTGCCACCCACTGCGACCACGCCACCACGGTTTGGGCGCGGCGGGGAAGCGTAGAACCAGAGATATTCAGGTCGGCCGCCTCCATGATGGCCACGGCTTCTTTCTTGCTCAGCATGCGCTGCTTCTCGGCCACGGCGGCCACCATCTCGTGGAAGACAGGCCGGCTAGCTAGTGCCTCGATGAGCTGTAGGTTGCGCCCGTCGCGGGTATCGGCCAGCTCGATTCCCACGACCAGCTCATCCTCGATGCGCATTAGGCCCAAGTAACGGCCGGCATTCAAGTAATAGTCAGCCTGACGGTGGCTAAACCCAAAGCGCTCGGGAATCTCCGCCTTGGGCAGTGGCAGCATTTCCCAGAGGCTGACCACGCGCGCAAAGGAATCGGCCTGGGGAAAAGGAATCTCCGCCTCGCGTGGGCTGCTACGCCGTAGGACCGCCTTGACGGATTCGGTGTTGAGCTCGGATTCGCCGAGCATATAACGTGCGGCGGCCTCGAGCTGGATGCTGCGGAAATCCTCCGCATCGCTGAAACGATAGCGATACAGGTGGAAGATGCCGTTGGAATAGACCAGGTATACCGGCACAACTTCCTTTCCCAGCTGTTGGCTAAAGCGCCGGAAAGGCAGATAAAGCTGGCGAATGTTGAAATCGGGCGAGATGTGATTCTTGCACTCGATGAGCACCAGGAACTCGGGCGCCTCAAACCCGCCGTCTATTTCCATCTGCGCACGGTCCACCACGAGCTCCTCGCCGCGCAGGCGCATGCTGACGGTGCCGGTGGACATGCGCCCGGCCACGGTGGCATGCAGCTTATCGACGCCCAGGAAATCCTGCAGCACTCCCGCAATCACCGCGGCATTGAGCACGAGGGTCTCGGAGCTTAAGTTGTCGAAGTCAAGCGATTCAACCCCTTGCGGAACGGGCAGCGTCTTAAGGGGCGTCACGGTCTCCGGAAAAGGCTCGTAGACGTCGAAGTTGCCCACGACGTATCCATCGCGCCGGATGGGGAAGATGCTTAAATTATGCTCCTGGAAAATCTCCGGGCGGGAAGCGGAAAAGTCATGTTTGGCCAGAAGGCGCGGCTCTCGGCCGCCCTTTTCTTTGAGCTGTTTGGCGCTAAATTCCACGAAGCCTTCGCGTTCGATGCGTGCCAAGGTCTCGGCGTCGAGGATGCGCTGCCACGCGACGTCGTTAAGCCGTGCCATAGTTACGCACC
Organism: Corynebacterium sp. HMSC076D02; assembly: GCF_001813815.1. NCBI lineage: Bacteria > Bacillati > Actinomycetota > Actinomycetes > Mycobacteriales > Corynebacteriaceae > Corynebacterium > Corynebacterium sp. HMSC076D02. Next base: position 76,845 of record NZ_KV814045.1, on the reverse strand, counting down.
AATACTTCGTCGACCTTGCCGCGCTTGGATGCTACGGAATTGATGGCGCGGGTGGCCCCTACGATGTCGATCTCGTAGGCGGAGTAGATCTCCTGGATGAAATCCGTGGCGGAGTTCGATAGCAGGAACTTCACGCCGGCTGCGTCGAGTTTGTCGCAGACTTCCTTAAGACGGAGCTGATCCTCGCGGCCGAAGCCGCCGGACTGATACCCAGTGAAGTTGCTTGTGGGATTGACTGGGTCATAGGGAGGATCGAGGTAGACAAAGTCCCCCTCTTTGGCGTCTTGCAAGATGGCGGCATAGTCACCGGTGTGGAAGGAAACCTCGTTGTCATTGAGATACCCCGATACCCCGCGCAGGGTCTCTTCGTCACAGATGGCGGGGTTGGCGTAGCGGCCGAAGGGGGAGTTGAACTGCCCGGCATTATTGACGCGGTAGAGGCCGTTGTAGCAGGTCTTGTTCAGGTAGATGGTGCGCGCGGCGCGCTCGGTGCGCGTCATGTGTGCGAAGGAGGAATCGCGGTCTTTGCCGCGCATCTCGTAGAAGAAGTCTTCCTCGTTGGGATAGGTGCTTAGCAATGAGATGAGACCGTCAACATCGTCGCGCACGGTCTCATAGACGTTGATGAGCTCAGAGTTGAGATCGTTGACCGTGGCCTTTTCCGGGGTCAAAGAAAACAGCACCGCGCCGCCGCCCAAGAAGGGCTCGTAGTAATGGTTAAACTCCGGCAGGGCAGCGTGGATTGCGGGCAGGAGCTGGCGCTTTCCGCCGACCCACTTGAGGAGCGGCTTGATGGTGTGCTGCTTGGCAAGACTCATAGCTCAAAATCCTAGCGTGCCCGCCGGACACGTTCGAAAATCAGTGCGGATCTTTCGGAGTGGAGATTAAAAAATGCCCTCCCTCTTGCGAGGAAAGGCATTAAAAGTCAGGCTTTAAAAAGCTTAGGCCATCTTGTTGAAGGCGTTAGCCATACCGGACTTCTTGTTGGCGGCCGTGTTGCGGTGGAAGACACCCTTGGACACGGACTTGTCCAGTGCGCGGGAAGCGACGCGGAGCTGCTTCTCGGCAGCTTCCTTGTCACCAGCGGTGACAAGATCGCGGAACTTGCGGATCTCGGTGCGGACTGCGGAACGGACAGCCTTGTTGCGCTGACGTGCCTTCTCGTTGGTGAGAATGCGCTTCTTCTTGGACTTGATGTTTGCCATTTGAATTACCTCTTGGAATCGAAAGTGATTGAACTGCAACCAACCTGCCGGACATGTCCTGCATCTGAATTAATGCGCGGCGTTGATGTTCGATGAGCGGACCCAAGGTCCTGACCGCCCCGACCAACGCGCCCGGAAAGTAAGTAACCTATAAAAAGATAGCAGGAGCTGGGATAAAACCCAAATCACGCCCAGTGATAGCGGGAACGCAAACGGTTGGCGATGCGCTCAAAGCGGCGCTCCGGGAAAAGCGTGCCTTGGCGGCGGCATTCTTCCTCAGAGATTTCGAGGATGCGATCTAGGCGTACCCAGCACTGCCTGCCGCTTTCGTCCCACTCGCCGGTGCCGATGTCGAGCCATTCTTCCTCGTGCGCGTGGTTGGGGTTGGGGGAGATCAAAAGCCCCAAAACAGTGGTGCGCGTGCGGGAGATGATGAGCACGGCGCGTTCGTGCGGCGGTGATTGCTTGCCGTCGGAAGGCGCCCAGACCCACACCACCTCGCCGGAATCGGCCTGGCCATCCATGTCGGGGGAGAAGCAAACGGTGCGCGGATGCGAGGAGGTGGTTTCGATGCGAATCTTTGCTGCTTTGCGGGGTTCACGGTGCTCAGCAGCATTGTTCATGCCTAGCCTGTTAGATATGTGAGCAAGGCCGACGTCGACTGGCTCGCGTTCTGTGATGCCAAGCGCCTGCCTTAAGCGGGTAAGTGGGTTGCCGCTAGTCATGTCGACTATTGTAGACGCATGTCTAAAAACTTTGCGGCCACTACGTTTACGGATCTTTCCCAGATTCGAAACTTCTGCATTATCGCCCACATCGACCATGGCAAGTCGACGCTGGCTGACCGCATCCTGCAGTTCTCGCAGGTCGTTGACGCGCGCGATATGCGTGATCAGTACCTCGACAACATGGATATCGAGCGCGAGCGCGGCATTACCATTAAGGCGCAGAACGTGCGTCTGCCCTGGGTTCCGCGCACCGGTGAGCATGCGGGCGAGGAGTTCGTCATGCAGATGATTGATACGCCGGGCCACGTGGACTTTACTTACGAGGTCTCCCGCGCGCTCGAGGCATGTGAGGGCGCTATTTTGCTTGTCGACGCCGCCCAAGGCATCGAGGCGCAAACCCTCGCCAACCTTTATCTGGCGATGGAAAATGATCTGGAGATCATCCCGGTCCTCAACAAGATTGACCTCCCCGCTGCGGATCCGGAGAAGTACGCCCTCGAGATCGCCAACATCATCGGCTGCGAGCCGGAGGACGTCCTGCGCGTGTCCGGCAAGACGGGCGAGGGCGTCGAGGAGCTGCTCGATAAACTCGTGGATTTGGTGCCGCCGCCAACCACGGATGCGCCTGCCGACGCCCCCGCGCGCGCCATGATTTTCGACTCCGTCTATGACACCTACCGGGGCGTCGTCACGTATATCCGCATGATGGACGGCAAGCTGACCCCGCGTCAGAAGGTCACCATGATGTCTACGGGCGCAAACCATGAGCTGCTGGAGGTGGGCATCGTCTCGCCGACCATGCGCAAGTGCGAGGGCTTGGGTCCGGGCGAGGTTGGTTACCTGATTACGGGCGTGAAGAATGTGCGTGAGACCAAGGTCGGTGACACCGTTACCTGGGCAACCAACGGCGCTGAGGAGCCGCTGAAAGGCTATGCGGACCCGAACCCGATGGTCTATTCGGGCCTTTTCCCAATCTCCCAGGCGGACTTCCCAGACCTGCGCGATGCGCTGGAAAAGCTGCAGCTAAACGACGCCTCCTTGACCTTCGAGCCAGAGACCTCCGTTGCTCTAGGCTTTGGCTTCCGCTCCGGCTTCTTGGGCCTTTTGCACATGGAAATCACGCGCGACCGCTTGGAGCGCGAGTTTGGCTTGGACCTGATTTCCACCGCGCCTTCTGTTACCTACCGCGTGGTTGCAGAAGACGGCGCTGAGTCCCTCGTGCACAACCCTTCGGATTGGCCGAGCGGCAAGTTGCGCGAGGTCTACGAGCCAATCGTGAAGATGACCATCATTGTGCCGGAGCAGTTCGTGGGCCCAACCATGGAGCTGTGCCAGTCCAAGCGCGGCCAGATGGGCGGCATGGACTACCTCTCTGAAGACCGCGTAGAGCTGCGCTACACCATGCCTTTGGGTGAGATTATCTTCGACTTCTTCGACATGCTGAAGTCTCGCACCAAGGGTTATGCTTCGCTGAACTATGAAGAGGCTGGGGAACAGCTGTCTGATCTGGTCAAGGTGGATATCCTGCTCAACGGTGATCCGGTCGACGCCTTCTCTGCCATCGTTCACCGCGATTCGGCGCAGTGGTACGGCAACAAGATGACGAAGAAGCTTAAAGAGCTCATTCCGCGCCAGCAGTTCGAGGTTCCGGTCCAGGCCGCCATTCGCTCCAAGATCATTGCGCGTGAGAATATCCGCGCTATGCGCAAGGACGTCCTGGCGAAGTGCTACGGCGGCGATATCTCTCGTAAGCGTAAGCTGCTGGAGAAGCAGAAGGCTGGTAAGAAGCGCATGAAGTCCATCGGCTCGGTATCTGTTCCGCAGGAAGCGTTCGTGGCGGCGCTTTCTACCGACGGGGAGGGGTAATACTGCGCTTATCGACGTCCCCGGGGGTGGGGCAGCCGGGGGGGGCTAATTTTTCGAACACTCTTGCGGATATCCGGGGTGTGTTATATCTTGGGTTTGTACAGCTTGGAGGGGAAGCTGACCGGCATCGCCGGATAATAGAAAATAAACCTAGGAGACTTCGATGGACGGACCCTACTTCGCTCCACTGAATCCAAAGAACCAGGCCGGGCGGGCTTTTACGGAAAGCAATCGCCTCAACTGGCTCGCACTGCAATCGATCATTCCGCAACCCGGTGACGACGCTGACCTAGCCTTCAACGACGTCTCACGCAACCTCGGCATCACTTCCTATAAAGCCGAACATCTTTACTACGGCATCCGCAAACTTTCTTTTCTACCGAAACTTACTCGTCTCAATAAGCTCGATTGGTTCCTTGATTTTGACCGAATCCTCGCCGTCGGCAGGGCTCTACAAGGCGTCGAGGAGCGCGTCCTGCCCCATGTCGACGATGCCTTAGAGGAATTGTTTACGCCCAGCCGTGCCAACCAGCGCCTGCCGGAGGCTTCGCGCATCCGCAGCGTAGTTTCTGATGTCCTCTCTTTGCACAATTGTTTGAAGGGCGAAGACGAAGAAGAACGTGACCGCTATAAACTCGAGCGTCATGCAGGCCGCGGGGAGTTTACAGCCAACCTTGACGCCGTGACCGCCGAAAAAATCGACCGCGTCGTCCGCAAACGCGCCGAGGACGAAGGAATTTCCTTCGCTCGCGCACTTGCTTCCTGCGTGCTCGAGCCAGTTGAACAAAAGGTCGTGATTAACCTTTTCCAGCAGGCAGAAACCACCCTCGCGTTCGCTCCGGGCTATGGCTACGTCACCCCGCCTGCAGATGCCTCCTATCGCAACATCGCGCCAGCACAGACCGAGACTTATCGTCCCACCGCCGGCATTCGCGCCTTCGTGGAGGCCCGCGATGGAACCTGCCGCGGCCCGGGATGCAGTAAGCCAGCCCACCGCAACCAGCTCGATCACCGCGTTCCCTATGGCGAAAATGGCCCAACTTCCACCGATAACTTGGTCAGCCTCTGCCAGCACTGTCACAACATCAAGACTGATGGCCGTGCCTTCTACATCATGGACCCAATTACCGGGGAGATTTATTGGCTCTTCGAAGACGGCCGCTGGGAATCCAATTCTCCAGAGGGTGTGCTCGTGCCAGACACCGCGAACTGGCGCCAAACCGTTGCCCAAAGGATGGAAGCCTGGGAAGCGAGAGGAGGGGTACTCTCCTTTGCTTGATACGGGGTAGGTCCCATGTAGGCTCGATGGTCAAACCCGGGAAGGATTGATTCATGGAACCCATCAAGAAGAAGGCACCTCGCCACGGCCAGCAGCTTCCACCGCTGCCAGTTACCGCTGCCAAGATTGGTGAGCGCATTGCCAGTGAGGTGTTCTTGGAGGAAGGCCAAAAGCTCTTACCGCAGCTGCAGGAATTCCGGCGGGATATGCACCAGAACCCAGAAATCGGGCTCGAGCTTCCGCGGACGCAAAAGAAGGTCCTCGAGGCGCTCAAAGGCCTGCCGTTGGAGATTCAGGTCGGCCAGGATTTAAGCTCCGTGGTCGCGGTCCTTCGCGGCGGCAAGCGCGGCCCACGGCCGGTTTCGGTGCTGCTGCGCGCAGACATGGACGCCTTGCCGGTCCGTGAGCAGACGGGCGATCCTTTCGCTTCCACCAACGGCATGATGCACGCGTGCGGCCACGACCTTCACACCGCCGGGCTCATCGGAGCGGTGAAGTTGCTGTGCGCGCAGAAGGAGCACTTGCTTGGCGACGTCACTTTCATGTTCCAGCCCGGCGAAGAAGGCCCCGGTGGTGCGCTCCCGATGATCGAAGAGGGCGTCCTCGATGCGGCGGGGCGCCGTCCGATTGCTGCTTATGGCCTGCATGTCGGCCCGCAGGATCGCGGCACTTTCCACCATATTTCCGGGCCCATGATGGCATCATCGTCGAATCTGAAGATCACTGTCTATGGCAAGGGCGGCCACGGTTCGCGGCCGCATGACGCCATCGATCCCGTCGCAGCGCTGGGGGAAATTCAGATGGCCTTGCAGGTTGCACTGACTCGCCGCTTCGACGCCAACGAGCCGATCGTCATCACGGTGACTAATCTGCGCGCTGGCGACGGCGCCATCAACGTCATCCCTGATCACGCCATGCTCGGCGCCACAGTGCGTGTGCTGCGCGATGAAAAGATTGAGCAAGTGCGCCAGATGGTTGTGGAAGTGGCCAGTTCTGTCGCGGCGTCGCATAGATGCACCGCGAAGGTGGATTTCGAGGTTCTGTATTCCGCAACCAAAACCAACCCGCGCGAGAATCAATTCGCCGCGACGCTGTGGGGTGGCATGTTCGGAGCAGAAAATGTCATTCCGATGGAAACGCCCATGATGGCTTCGGAGGACTTCGGCGGCGTACTAGCGCAGGTACCTGGCACCTTTATGTGGTTCGGCACCGTCAATCCGGATACCCCGGAGCACCTGCGCGAGTGGAATCATTCGCCGCTGGCGAGGTTCGATGATTCGGTGCTCGGTGACCAAGCCGCAGCACTCGCCGCCGTAGCCTTTGAGCGCTTGGCTGCCGAAGACGCGCATCCTTCGCCGGCAACAAGAGTGATGCGCTCTGCGGTGGAGGGCGTTGAGTAGTACAAGATTGCCGAGATAACAATGCAGGTCAATGTGCTGAGCAGGGTTTGGCCCCACCCCACATTCTCAGCGTTAACGTCCACAAAGCCCAAGATGCCAGCAGTAAAGAAGACGAAGTTATTGCACGCATGAATCACGCATCCGTACTCGATCCCGTTCGTCTTCACCGTGAGCACGCTTAGGCAGATGGCGAAGACAAAGATGTCAACAAGCCCGATCCAGTTATAAGTATGGCCTGCCACAAATAACGGAATCGAGGGCAAATAGGCCAACCACGGCGAGCGCAGCCACCGGCCGAATACCTGGGGAAGCAGACTGCGAAAGATAGCTTCCTCCGTCACTGACTGCAGCGGCACCAAGATGACCGCCAGCCCCAGCATCAATAGAGCGTTTGGAGCAGGGGAGAATCCATTTCGGAGAATCGGAAGAAAGCTCAACAGCGTAACGGGCAACGCCACGAGAAGGGCGCGCCGGGCGTAATCCCACCGAAACCGACCATCACCTGACCACACCGTGCCGGGCCGGCGTCGGCAAAAGGCGCCTGGGAGGAACACAATGATGGAGAGCATCATGATGCTAAATGGCAGCGGCGCGTTCATGTCGTCGAGATTTGAGTCTGGCGCGAAAATTGCGTAACCGATCATGAGCGCGACGAAGAGCACGGCGCTCAGCACCGCCCAAAAGAAGAAGTAAAGGATCGGGCGTTTTAAACAGCGATGAAAAGTCATGACTAAACAGTCGCTGGTAATTAATCATCCCTAAGAATGAGTTTGCGGCCTTTAAGGTATGAATCATGACTAGGAACCGTTGGCAGGTAGCTTTCATCGTCGTGCTCTGCGTCCTAGGCGGGTGCTGCTTTGGGCTGATCGGTATCGGCATCGACTTAGAAGACATGGGGGTGCCCAACATCGATCCGCAAACCGATAGAGCCTATGCCGGCTTCGTTTGCTTGAGTTTCATCGCTGGGGTGGTTTCGTGCGGTTTGCTGCCATGGGCCATTTCTCATGATCCGCGGGAGCTGGAGAAATCTGATTTCCCAGGAACCCGGAAGACCTTCGTCTGCGGGGTTGTCGTGATTGCTTGCGGCTTTTCTTATTTTGCCGTGCTATCTCAGCTGGTGGCCATGGTGTCCATGACATCACGGAGGTCCGTGAAGTGGTCGGTGGCGGCAGTAGTGGCGTCGCTTAGCTATCTCGCTGTCTATCCTCTCAACCCTGCGAGTGAGTTCGAAGGCTGGTTGGAATTTGGCATCGTTCCAGTACTCGTAATCGTGCTTCTGATCGGCATGCAGCGCGGCAAGAACCGCGAGAAGCAACAGAATCTACAGCGCGAAATTCGGGAAGAGATAGCGCGTGACATGCACGATTCACTGTCGCATCGGTTGTCGCTGATTGCCGTGCATGCAGGGGCATTGTCTTTTCAGAACGAGCAGGTTTCCAAGGAGTATTCCGCGGCGGCGGAGACGATTCGCCAAGAAGCGAATGCTGCAGTACAGGATCTGCGCGCTGTGCTTTATGCTCTGCGGCAGGAGGCAACAGAAGATCCACGAGCAAGCATCGAAACGCTCATTCGAGATGACAACGTTAAGCTGCGCTATTCCACTGATCCAGGCATAGTAGAAAGGCTCGATACCTTAAGCCAGCACACGTTGTATCGCGCGGTCCAAGAGGCAGCCACCAATGCCCGCAAGTACGCGCGGGGAAAGCCGGTGCTTTTCGACGTCGCCAAGCGCGGCCCCAATCTCGTGCTCACCGTATCCAACCCGCATACGGGTCCAGTGGGGCGTGGTTTTGGGCTGCGGGGCCTGGCTGAGCGCGCGGAACTTATCGGAGGAAAATTTCGGATGCTGGAGGGAGATGAATTCGGATGGGAATTGCAGCTGCCGACGAAGCGCTAAAGGTGGTGCTGGTCGATGACGAGGCGCTATTGCGCAGTGGCCTGCGGCTCATGCTGGCCAATGCCGGTATCGAGGTGGTGGGGGAGGCCTCTAATGGCAAGGATGCGATAGCAGCGGTGCTGGACGCGCTTCCCGATGTCGTGCTCATGGACATTCGCATGCCCGTCATGGATGGCATCGAGGCGCTGGGGAAGTTGCCGGCGTCGATTCCCGTGGTGATGTTAACCGCTTTCGATACCGACGAATTTATTGTCGATGCGCTCCAAGCCGGTGCCGTTGGATTCCTATTGAAATCGACGCCACCGGAAGCGCTTGTTGCTGCCGTTCGCGCGGCTGCGGCAGGCCAACCGATGCTCAGCCGTGAGGTACTTGAACGCCTGCTCTCCCCGCGGCCAAAGCGGAAGAACAGGCGGCTGGCGCACCTTAGCGACCGCGAGATGGAGATTGCGGAGCTGGTGGCAGATGGGTTAAGTAATCAACAAATTGCAGAGCAGCTTTTTATTTCGCTACCGACAGTAAAGACTCACGTGCAGAAGATTTTGAAGAAACTCGGCGGGACGAGCCGCGTTCACGTCGCGATCGCCGTACTTGGCGGACGATAAACCAGAGCGCTGCGATCCAGATTGCCCCCACTACCACTAAAGTTGCAATGGGCAACCAGAGGCTCTCCGGGAAGGTGGCATCCAGCGAGGGAAAGAGGTTCGTGAAGAAGTGAACCGTGACGCCGCCCATCCAACCGGCGAGTGCGCGGCCACGGGCCAAGCCATATGCCGCGATGCCGGTAAAGAGGGAGTGTGCGAAGGTGCAACTCATAAACCTCATGAGCACCCCAGTAGTGGCGCCCATGAGATCTGAGTCGAGGTCTTTCAGCGTTAGGTGTGCGATGAAGGTGCAATCCTCCACGATCGCAAAGCCCATGCCTACGGCGATACCGACGTAGACGAAGTCGCGAGTGCGTTGGGGCTTAATGAAGTAAGTACAGATGAGCAGAACACCAATGAACTTCAGAGTCTCTTCAGTAATTGGCGCGAAGCCAGCGGCATCTAGCCACTGCAACTGCAGTTTTTCCAAGATGGTGGTGAAGTGCGAGTTGAAGAAGACAGCCGGGCCGGTGCACGCCGCGCCCCAGAGCATGCCTAGGGCCGTGCCGCGGTGGCCTCGGAACGCGAGCCAGGAGGCACAAGTCCAGATCGCCACATGGATGAGTGCAGCGATGAGGCTGGCGGTGACGTAAGACTGGTTAAACTCGAAGTGCACGGAGTAGGCGAGACCCGCGGTAGCGAGCACATAAAATAGGTATTTCATTATTTGACCTCCATTTTGTCTGCATAGCGGGCGGCGTCAGGCCCCTCGAGATGGAAGAACAGCTTCTTATCGTCGGAGTCGTACAGGATAGTTACCTTGTCGCCTTCGTCGAGGCGATAGAGATTTTTCTGAGGCTGACGTACCGGGGCATCCGAGAGGAAAGGGGTATCGAGAATATAGCGGTGCTTTCGTAGTAACGCAGTCTCAGGTTCCCCGAAGGTCTGGCCGGGGTCAGCGCCGATGATGGTATCCCCGCATTCCCATCGGGGGGAGTCGTTAAGATATGTCGGGCTTTGCGCGCATTCCAGATCGGTGATGGCTACATCGTGGAAGGCGACGGCGCTTGTCGGGGTAGTGGGCTCAGGCAGCAGTGCGCTTGCCGCCGGCACTGCCACGAAATACGCAGTAGCTGCGGCTAGGGCTGTTAGTACTTTCTTGTCCATGTCTTCGACGCTACGGAGAATGGCTATGCGTTAAATCCACCCCAGGGTGGATTTGTGGCTCTAGGCCTCCTACTACTGTGGGTGGAGATGAGTACGGCACAGTCGAAGATTAAGAACTGGATTGAAAAGCAGCGGCATGCCACCTACCTCAACACGTTAAACGGGGTAACGCGGTGGCGGCGTGCCGCCATCGTCGCCGTGTGTGTGCTGGCTGATATAGCCACGATGGGGGCGATGCTCCTGCGCTTCGACGAGCGCTCTGGCAATTCGTGGGATGATCGCATCTTTACTGAGGCCGCTATTGGGACGTTGGTGAGCATCCTCACCTGGGGCTTGCTGGCCTTTGCGCTGCGGCACGTGCCGCGGGAGTTTAGCATTTACGAACGCTATCCTGGTCCGGTCTCCGCGCTGGTTAGCGCGGTGATCATTTGCGCTTCAGCGGGAGTGCATCAGTTCTCACTGACAGTCTTCGTTGCCTATGTTTCTTTGGTCTCGCGTGGAAGCAAGCGCTGGACATTGGCAGCAACGGCGGTGCTCACCTTAAGTTATGGCGTCAAGGTTTATAAGCCGGACTCTTTCGAAACCGTGCCGATGGCGTTGTACGGGTATGCCTTAGTCTGGGCCGTGTTGGTTCTATCAGGGCTGTTGATAGGCGTCGCGCGCCATAGTCGCCGGCAACGTCAGGCCACGCTGGTGGCGCGCGCGGAGCTGAACAAACAGACCCTGGAAGCAGAAAACGAAAAAGTTCGCCAGGATGAGCGCAACCGCATCGCCCGCGATATGCACGATTCGCTCTCACATCGGCTAAGCCTTATCTCTGTATATGCCGGTGGACTGGCGTACCGGAAGGATTTGCCGCCGGAGCAGGTGGCGGAATCCGCTACGACTATCCAAAAAGAGGCCGAGCAGGCAGTGACCGATCTGCGGCAGGTCATTCGCTCTTTGCGTATCGATGATCGAATTGACCCGCGCACCAGCATCGACGATCACGTAGTGCGGGCGCGCGCCGCCGGTGCCAAGGTCACGCTTGAGTACCGCGATGATTGCTTAGATAAGATTTCGACTATGGGTGTACATACGTTGAGTCGCGCCGTGCAAGAAGGCCTGACGAATGCGCGCAAGCATGCGCCAGGGCAAAAGATTGCGATCGAGGTAGCCCAAGATGGTGCTTTGGCTCGGGTGACGATGCGCAACCGGAAGGTAGAAGGGACGTCGGCAAGCGGCGGCGAGCATGGGCTTATCGGAATGCGCGAACGCGCACGCTTGGTGGGCGGGCGCCTAGACGTAGAAGATGGCGAAGAGTTTAGCTGGAGCCTGTATTTGCCAATGGAGGAACGATGATTTCTGCAGTGCTTGTCGACGACGAGGAGCTGCTGCGCCGCGGCATCCGTCTGATTCTAGAGGGCGCAGGCGACATCGAAGTGGTGGGCGAGGCCAGCAATGGGCGCGATGGCGTGCAGCTGATTACGCAACAACGCCCGGATATTGTGCTGATGGATATCCGTATGCCGGTCATGGACGGGATTGAGGCGGTGGCGCAGCTGAAGACAGCCGTGCCCGATATTCCTGTGGTGATGCTGACGGCCTTCGATACCGACGAATTCATCGTCGATTCCTTGCACGCGGGAGCGATGGGGTTTCTGCTGAAGGCCACAGGGCCTGAGGCATTAGTCGCCTCAGTGCGGGCGGCCGCGCAGGGCCAGCAGCTGCTTAGCCCAAAAGCGCTGCAGAACCTGCTGGCGATTCCGCATGCCCAGCCGCAAGAGCCGCTCGTCCTGGCGGATTTGAGTGCGCGCGAAAACGAGGTGGCGCAGCTGGTGGCGAAGGGGCTGGACAATAGTGAAATCGCGGAGCAGCTTTATGTCTCTGTGGCCACAGTCAAGACGCACATCAAGCACATCTTGGAAAAGATTGGCGGCACGAACCGCGTGCATATCGCGATTGCGGTGCTGGAGCAGCGCTAGCTTATCCGCTAGTATCAGGGAATCAGAGTTTCTAATGGATTGGATTGCCACGAATGCAACTGCCAAATTTTGATGATTCTTCGTACGACGTCGCAGATGCCGAGTTGCTATCGGCTTTTGAGGTCTTTGAGCGCATCGAAGAGCATGTGCTCGATAAATCTTTACTTTTCGAAGTCTATTCGAGCTAGGGATACCAGCGCGTTGATGTCACCCGGAACCTCGTCCGGGTGAATTGAGCAATAATCCAAAATGAAATAGCCCGCATGCTGCAGGGCAAGGTGGCGCTGCCAGAACTCACCCACGTGTTGCGGGTGGTTGACTGCAACGGACTGGATGGAGCGGCGCTCAGACAGCAGCTCGTACTGTAGGTCGCGGCGAGCGGCCAGGGACTCGTCGGGGGTTGAGAAAAGTAGTGCGCCCAGCAGGCTGGTGATTGCTTCCTGGCAGCGGACCTGCAGACGGTAGTGGTTGGTCAGCTGGGCACGCGGCTTCCATAGCCAGAGCACCAGCAAGGAAAAGACCACCGACAGCGCGATCTCACAGATGCGGGAGAAGGCCGTGAACGCCAAGTGATCGGCCGTATGGCCCATGAGCAGCGCCAGCGGCGTGGAGAAGATGACGCAGATGGCGTAGTTCTTGACCACGAAGATTTCCGCGCAGAATTGGCAGGCAGCGAGCGCGAGCAGCAGCGTCCAGCTTTCTAATCCGAAGGACGCAATGAGGTAGAACACGCACACACCGAGCAGCGAGCCCACCATTCGCTGCAATCCGCGGATGGTGCCGGGTACGTGGTCCGGGCCCCACTGCAGAAGAAGCAGCACGGAAACTGCGCCCCAGTCCGGGCGGTCTAGGCCCAGTGCAAGGCCCACGAGCGTGGTGGCGATGGCCGCAAGCAGAATCTTTTCTACCGTCACCACCGCATGCGAGTTGCCCACCGACGCGCGGTAGATGCGGTAGCGCATCGTCGGCTTGGTGTGCGGGATGGCGGTGCGGTTTGGGTCGACGTAGGTCGGGGAGTCAGAAAGCTCATCCGAGTTGGCAGAGAGATCCAGCGACTGGTTGTGCTGCACGATGCGGTTCTGCGCGGCAAGGGCACGCTCCACGAGGTGGCCTTGTGATGCTTGGACGACGCGGCCGCCGCGGACGATACCGGCGTCGGAAAGCGCTTGCCACGTATTCGCCAGCGCCGTCTGTGCCTGATGGTGGCGTGCCAAGACGTCGGTTGTGGAGTTCTCAAAGGCGGCAGCGGCCTTCTCTAGGGTCGCGACAGTGCGGGTCTCCGGACCGTGCGGGGAATGGAAGCGAGGCAGCATGCCCAGGCAGTACGCAGCGATGACACCCGCAACGGACCACGCAGCGACCGCAAAGGGGGTGATGTCGGTGCGCGCGAGCATGGTGGAGCCGCCGCCGACCATCACTACGAAGAAGGAACCCGGCGGCGGCAGGCGTAGCGCATTCTGCAGGAAGGCGCCGAGCGCGCCAATGGAAATAGCAAAGGCCGCAGACAGCAAAAGCCACCAGTGTCCGTGGCCCGGGGCGAAGACGAGCTCACCCACCAGCGAACCAACGGTAGCGGCCAAGGTAAGGAGCACGCCCGCAGTGAGAATCACCCAACGGCGGGTGCGATAGGGGTGCCCCTCGCCGTAAATGACGGACATCGCGCCCGCGGTGACCAACAGCACGGCGTCGGGGTGGCCGGTGAGGATGGCGAGCGCGCCGGGAATGGCGATGGCGAGAGCAGCACGCATCGCGCCCGGCCAGCGAGTCACCGAAGAGTTGTAGGCGGTGAAAAGCTCTAGCGGGCGCGGGCGTTGCGGTAGGGGATGCTCAATCAATTCGCTCATATCGCGGCATACGTTACCCCTGCGCAGCCTCTAGAAGCGACTTGGTATACGGGTGCTGTGGGGCGGACCATACTCCGCGTTCGATCAGCTCACCATGGTGGATGACAGTCAGACTGGAACACACTTGCTTGACCACACCCAGATCATGCGAGATGAACACCAGCGTTAGGCCGTAGCTTTCAACGAGCTTCCCAAGCAGCTCGAGGACCTGGGCGCGCACGGAGACGTCGAGGGCGGAGACCGCTTCGTCGGCGAGGAGGATGTCCGGGTTGCCGATGACCGCGCGGGCAATCGAGATGCGCTGGCGCTGGCCGCCGGAGAACTCGTGGGGGAAGCGGTCCAAGGCATCCTCGTCGATGCCGACCTCCGCCAAGATTTTCGCAATCTCGGCACGCGTGACCTGTGTGGGCGAGCCCTCAGCCACGATCTTCCAGATCGGCATGCGCGGATTGAGGGAACCTTGCGGGTCCTGGAATACCATCTGCACGCGGCCTTCCACCTTCACGGACCCGGAGGTCGGCTGCTCAAGGCCGGTGATGAGCTTGAGCAACGTCGTCTTACCGGAGCCGGAGCTGCCGACGACGCCGATGCGCTCGCCCTTGCGTACTTCGAGGGAGACGTCGGAAAGCGCAGTAGTGGAGCCGTAAGCCTTGGTGACGTGGTCGAGGGAAATGACAACCTCGCCGAGCTTCGGCTCAGTGGCGGCCGGCTTGGACTGGGAGGCCGCGATGAGGTGCTTGGTGTACGGGTGCTGGGGGTTGTCCAGCGCCGCGCCGGATTCGACGATCTGGCCGTCCTGCATGACCAACGTCTCAGGGCACATGCGGCGGATGACGCGTAGGTCATGGCTGATGAACAGCAGCGCGGTGTTGTGACGCTGGGTCAGTTCCATGATGAGGTCCAGGATGCCGTCTTGCGTGGTGGCATCGAGGGCCGTGGTGGGCTCGTCGCAGATGAGCAGCTTGGGGTTGCGGGCCATGGCCATGGCAATCATTACGCGCTGGCGCTGGCCGCCGGAAAGCTCGTGCGGGAAACGCGAGGCAAGGGCCGGATCGAGGCCTACCTCGTTGAGCGCCTCAGCAGACGCGCCGGCGTAGCGCAGCTGCTTGCTCACGCGCATGAGCGGATCAAGCGCGCTCATCGGCTCCTGGAAGACCATCGCCATGTCGGCGCCGCGCAGCTTGCGCACCTGGCGGTCGCGCAGGCCCACGAGCTCGCGTCCGCCAAGCTCGATGGAACCCTCAGCGTGGAGGTTCTTTGGCAGTAAGCCCATGATGGACAGCGCGGTTAGGGACTTGCCGGAGCCGGACTCACCGATAATGCCGAGGCTCTCGCCGGCATCCAAGGAAAAGTTCAAAGGGCCGACGAGCGTTTTATCGCCGTTATGGATGCGAAGGTCGGTGACGGTAATCATCGCTTGCCTCCTTTCAGGCGGGGATCGAGGATGTCGCGCAGGGCGTCGCCAAGCAGGTTAAAGCCCAGCACCGTGGCGGCGATGGCAAGGCCCGGCCAGAAGGCCTGCATGGGATGGCTGGCCAGCAGGGACTGGGAATCTTGCAGCATGCGGCCCCACGACGCGGTGGGCGGGGTGGTGCCGAGACCCAGGTAGGAAAGGCCGGCCTCGGCGAGGATCGCGAGTGCGAAGTAGACGGAGGACTGCACGATGATAAGCGGGGCGATGTTAGGCAGGATATGGCGCACCGCGATGGTGGGCGCTGGAACTTTGGACACGCGCGCCGAGGCGATGAAGTCCTGCGTGACCACCTGCAGGGTGCCAGAGCGTGCCACGCGGGCGAAGGAAGGGATTCCCGCGATGCCGATGGCGATCATGGCCGAAATCGTCGACGGACCCCATACCGCGCCGGCGATGATGGCCAGCAGCAAGGCAGGGAAAGCCAGCAGCAGATCGGAGCCACGCATGATGAGGGAGTCGAGGATGCTATTGCGGCGCATGCCCGCCACCACACCGAGCGGAACGCCGACGAGCGCGGCAATGCCGACGGCGATGACGCCCACGAAGAGCGTGATGCGTGCGCCGACCATCAGGCGTGAGGCGATGTCGCGACCAAAGCGATCGGCGCCGAGGAGATGCTCAGCGGAGCTGCCCGCCAGCAAATCGGGCGAGGCGATGTTCGGGGCATAAGGCGTCCAGAAAAGGGAGACCGCCGCGAGGAGGGCGGTGATACCGACGAGAACGAAACCCAACTTCTTCATCGCTTCTCCTTCAAACGCGGATCGATTACGCGGTAGGCCAAGTCGGTGGCCAAGTTGATGGCCAATGTGAAAAAGACCAACAGCATAACCAGGGTCTGCACGGTGGTGAGATCGCGGTTGGACACGGCGTCGAGAAGCATGCTGCCCAGGCCCGGAATGACGAAGACGGACTCGATGACCACCGCACCCACAATCAGCGTGGTCAGCTGCAGGCCCGTGACCGTGAGCACCGGCAGGGCCGCATTGCGCAGGCCGTGGCGGCGCAGCGCCTCCGCGTGGGATAGACCCAGCGCGCGGGCGGTGCGGATGTAATCCTGGTCCATCACATCCACGATGGAGGAGCGCACGTAGCGGGTGAGCATCGCACCCTGCACCAAGGCCAGGGAGATCACTGGCATGATGAGGCGGGCGATAAAGCCACCGAAGTCCTGGTCCGGCGGAATCCAGCCATTGGCCGGCAGCCAACCCAGCCGCACCGCGAAGAAGGCCACCATGATGATGCCCACGAGGAAGCTTGGGATCGCGATGCCAATCTGGGTCAGTGCCGAGACGAACGTGTTGCCCGTGCGCGCCAGCCACATGCCAATCGGCACGGCGCCGGCGAGGGCCAAGAGGATCGCCAGCCCCACCAAGATCAGCGAGACCTGCGCGCGGTCAACCACCAGCGGAGTGATGTCCTGTTGGGAGGCCAGGGAGGTGCCGAAGTTGCCGCTGAGCAGGCCGCCGACCCAATCGAAGTACTGCGTCAAAAGCGGGCGGTCGAGGCCCAAGGCGGTGGTCAGCTCGGCGACGGCGTCGTCAGTGGCGTTAACGCCCAGTGCCACGCGCGCCGGGTTGCCCGGGACTGCGCGCATGAGCAGGAAGATGGCGATGGAGGCGGCGAACAAGGTCACCACGAACTTGGTGAGAGCCTTGAGATAGGTCACGGTGCCTCCTTGAGATCTGCCAGCTCGATGGCGTCGGTTACCTGGTTCGGGTTCAGGCCCTCGATGCCATCGCGGTAGAGGACGATGTTGGGCATGTTCATCAGCGTCAGCGCACCGGCATCGGCCATGATTTGGTTCACGGCCTTTTCCATGCCCGCGGCGTATTTGCTCTCCGGGGCGGAATCCGCAGCGGAAAGCAGGTCGCGGGTCTTCTGCGAGTCATAGCCCAGGTAATAGTCCGGGTTGCCGAAGAGCGTCGGAATATCGCGCGGCTCCACGTGGGAGACCAGGGACATTTGGTAATCCTTCGCGCCCATGACTTGGCCCAGCCAGACGGCGGGGAACTCGGCGGATTCGAGGGTGACGTCGAAGCCGACCTCAGTTAGCTGCGAGTATAAAAGCTCAGAGACGCGTTGGGCATAGGGCAGGGTCGGCGCGGTAATCGTGATGTGCGCGCCCTCGGCGCCGGCTTCTTGCAAAAGCTCTTTCGCGCGCTGCGGGGAGTAAGGGTAATAGTCCTTCTCGTTGAACCATGGGTCGGTAGGAGGTACGGGCGCGCCGCCGGTGTCCTTGGCCAGGCCGTCCCACAGAATCTGATTCGCGGCCTTGCGGTCGACGGCATAGGCCACGGCGCGGCGCACGCGTGGGTCGTCGAAAGGCGCGGCGTTGTTGTTCATGGAAAGCAGCACCTCGCCGTTGGTGGTGCCCACGGCGGTGCGGATTCCCTCGCCCAAGTTATCGAGCAGCTCTGGGGTCTGCATCGCCCAAACCACGTCGACGCCGCCGGACTTTAGGGAATTGACCGAAGAGATTGCATCGGGGAAGTACTGGATGGTCACCTGCTCTTTTGGCACCTTGCCCCAGTAATTCTGGTGCGGGCGCAGGGAGATGTATTCACCGGGCGCAAATCCGGCAAGCTCAAAGGGGCCCGTACCCACGGGCTGGGTGGCTAAATCCATGGCGTTTGGCGTCATCATCGCACCGATTGCCGTGCCCATGGACCACAGCCAGCTATTCGAGTGTTTCTTCAGCTTTACCTGCAGCGTGTATTTGTCCAGCGCCTTGGCGCTTTCTACTACCTCCATCTGCTTGGAGATGCCGTTGGTCCACTTTTCCTTCACGTTGTTGATGGAATAAGCAGCGGTCTCGGCGGTGAATTCGTCGCCGTTGCTAAATTGCACACCATGGCGCAGGTGGAAGGTATAGGTGGTGTCTTTTGCATCCCAGCTTTCGGCGAGGCCTGGCACAATCTCGTCGCCTTCGATGCGTACGAGGGTTTCGTAGACGTTGCTCATGAGTGCGGCGGGGATGGCAGCTCCACCGACGTTGGTGAAATCGAGAGAGGTAGCAGCGCCGGTTGCGGCAATGGTCAGCGAATCACTGGCGGTGGGTTTGACCGCCGTGTGTCCGGCTGAGCACGCGCTTAGCGACGCCCCGAGAACCAGCGCGCTCGCTGCACGCGCTAGGTGTACTTTCTTCATGTAAGCAGGTTAAGCGTTTCGGCTCGGTTAAGCGAATGTCCCTCGGGGGGAGGGTTAGTCAGTAAGGATGACCTCAAGTGGGGAAGTAGTGCCGCGGACGTTGGTAATGCCGACCTTCATGCGATCCGCGCGCAGGAGATTGGTGGTGTACTCCACGGGGCGGCCAGCGTGATCGGAAAGCTCAATGTGGATGCGCCACAGCGGAGTGCCAGGCTCGCAGCTAAGGGCTGCTGCGTCCTCTTCGGAGGCGCAGGTAAGAGTCAGCTCGCGGTGCGCGTTATCGAATTCGACGCCTTGGGCCATCAGATGATTGTGGATGGAGCCGGAATCGGCATCGAAGTCCAAAATGTGCTTGCCCACGTGCAGCGGGAAATACATACGCTCGATGGCAACCGGCTCGCCGTCGATGCTGCGGATGCGGTGTACAAACACCACCTGTTCGTCCTCGCTGATGCGCAGGTAGCTTGCCGCCTCCTTGGGGGCAGGGCGGCGGGCGGTCCACAGGGTCTTTTGCCCAACGTTGTATCCGCGGCCGCTCAGCCAGTTGGTGATGGAGCAGATCGCGTCGAAGTTCTCCGCGGTGAAGCTGCCTAACACCACGGAGCGACGTCCGCGGCCGGAGCTTACTAAGCCTTCGGCGCGCAGGCTCGCAATGGCCTGGCGCACTGGGCCGCGGGAGGAGTTGAACTTCTCGCACAGTTCCGCCTCGCTGGGAAGAAAGTCACCCGCCTTGATGCTCTCGTCCTTAATGAGGCCGCGTAGATAGTCCGCGATCTTCTTGTGCTGCTGCACCCCGCGTGCTGGCATGCCTCCTCCTTATGTAGCGAAAAATAGTGGAAGCCAAATAGTGGAAATACTAATCAAGTTCAATCGAGCGTCTTAATCGCTCGAGCCTAGAATATGCACAAGTTTTTGGGGGGTGTTTGGCGGGGGTATTTCTAGCCGAGTTCCCATGCATCCGCGAGCAGGTTCATGTTCTGCAGGAGGTTGTCATGACCGGTGGATTGAAGCGAGATCATCAGCTCGTCAGCTTGGGCTAGCTCCTGGAAGTCTGTGAGGTAGTCGCGTACGTGGTCGGTGGTACCCACGGCGCTGTATCTCATCATGCCGAGAATCTGGGCTCCCTGGTGGGAGTTCTTGATCTGCTCGACTTGCTGATCCGTTAGATACTTGCCGCGGCCAGCGAAGGCCTTGACGCGGTTGAAGCACACCTTTTCATACTCGGCGTCGGCAGCCTCCTTGGTATCGGCGGCGGTGACATTGACGCCTGCGATGACATAGGGCTCGCTGAGCGCCTCGGAGGGCTGGAAGTTATTGCGGTAATAGGCCGTGGCCTGGCGCAGGTGCGTGGGCGCGAAGTGGGAGGCGAAGGCATAGGGCAGGCCGTACTTGGCGGCCAGCGACGCGCCGAACATGGAAGAGCCCAAGATGTACAGCGGCACGTGGGTGTTTACGCCGGGGATGGCCTGCACGCCGGGGACCAAGGACTTGCCGGAGAAGTAGCCCTGCAGCTCTTTAACGTCCTCGGGGAAGCGCTCTGCTGCGTGGGCGTCGCGGCGCAGTGCGCGACCCAGGGTGTGCATGTCTGTGCCGGGCGCGCGGCCCAGGCCGAGATCGATGCGGTTGGGGTAGAGCTCGGCCAAGGTGCCGAATTGCTCGGCCACTACGTAGGGGGCGTGGTTGGGCAGCATCACGCCGCCAGCGCCAAGACGGATGGTGTTGGTCTTGGCGCCGATGTGGGAAATGAGCACCGCGGGCGACGAGGAAGTGATCGTCGGCATGTTGTGGTGCTCGGTGTACCAGATGCGGGAGTAGCCGGCCTTCTCTGCAACTTGTGCAAGCTCGACGGAGCGGGCCATCGATTCTGCGGCGGTCTCGCCTTCGTAGATGGTGCAGAAGTCAAGCAGGGAAAGCTTTGCGCGGTTGGTCACTAATAGTCCTTAAGTTGCAGGTTGAAGTTGCAGGTTGGAAAGTGCTCTTATTTCCAACGCTACGCCCGGACTATTTATTTCGCTGTGCGAGGTCGATGCCCATGCCGATGAGGGCTGCAATCGCGGTCGGCGCGAACCAGCCCAGGCCCACGGCCTGGCCCGGTGAGATGTCCAGCAGCGGCTGGATGCCTGCGAGCCAGCCCTGGCCCGCCAGGACGGACAGCGCAGACCAGATGACCGAGGTCCACAGCGCGAGCAGGAACGCCCAGCGGAAGCGCACGGCATTCTTGACCACTGGCTGCAGCAGCGTCAGCGCAATCAGGGTGATGGCTGGCGGGTACAGGAAGGTGATGAATGGAACTGCGATGGCCAGGACGGTCTCCAAGCCCTGGAAAGCAAAGGCGATGGACAGCAGGGTAAAGAGCACGGCCCAGAAATGGTAGGTGGTCTTTGGAACCAGCTGCACGAAGAACTCAGAGGTGGCGACGATAAGTCCGACCGCGGTGGTCATGCACGCCAGGATGACGATGGCGGAGAAGACTGCCTGGCCGATGCCGCCCATGGTGGAATTCGCGGCGTCGGCAAGCAGGGTAGCGCCGGATTCATAGCTCTGACCGTTCGGGATGGTCTGGCCGATCCAGCCCAGGCCGAGGTAGATGGCTGCCAGCAGGCCGCCGGCAATAACGGCTGCGGTGATGGTGCCGGAAACCACCGGCTTGCCTTCCTTGAAGCCCTTGGACTTCAGGGAGGTGACGATGACGATGGAAAAGGCCAGGCCAGCGATGGCGTCCATGGTGTTATAGCCTTCGAAGAGGCCGGTGACCATGGCGGAAGAAGTGTAGTCCTCCGAAGGGGTGGCCGGGACGCGTTCGGCGCCGAAGGAGGCCAGGGTGATCAGGACGAAGAGCAAGATGACCAGCGCAGGGGTCAGGAACTTGCCCAGGGTGTCGATGATGCTATTCGGCTTCCACGACAAGACGAGCGCCACGAGGAAGAAGATGATGTTGTAGGTGACGTTGGCGCCGAAGCCTTCCCAGCCGAACAGCGGGGTGATGGCGGTTTCCATGGAAACTGCGCCGGTGCGTGGCAGGGCGTAGAAAGCGCCGATGGCCAGGTAGGCCATGGCGGAGAATACGATGCCGAAGAATTTGCCGCCGTGGTTTCCGATGTCGCGCACGGATTGGCCGGAGATGGACACAGCGACGACCGCCAGGACCGGCAGCAGCACGCCGGCTGCCAAAAAGCCCAGGATGGCCGGCCAGAAGTTGGTGCCGGAGGCTACGCCGACCATGGGTGGGAAGATAAGGTTGCCGGCGCCGAAGAACATCGAAAAGAGCATCAGCGAGGCCACCACGATGGTGGTGACGGAGCCGCCCTTTTTGCCGGTCGGAGTCGCAGGTGTTTGTGTTTGTGTTGTCATATCTTCCCTCTGGTTTCCCACTATTTGGGATAACTGTCTCATAACACGTTATACGGTGGAGGGAAGTCTGGCAAATTTCTAATTGCTATTAGAAAACCTTCTCCAAACGGTCGAGTGCTTCTTCCAAGATCTCGCGAGAAGTCGCGAAATTCAAACGAGCATGGTGGCTGCCGCCGGTGCCAAAGGTCTCGCCCTCGTTGAGGGCCACCTTGGCGTTCTCGCGCAGCCACTTCGCGGGCTGGGGGCTATCACCAATCGCGGTGTCCCGGAAATCGAGCCAAAGCAGGTAAGTTGCCTGCGGAACGGTGGTTTTCAGCCCCGGTATGTGCTTTGGCAGCTCCTCGACGAGCCAATCGCGGGTCTGCCGTAGATACTCAATCTCCTGGTTTAGGAACTCATAGTCGCGGTAGGCGGCCTCGGCTGCTAGCACGCCTAAAGTTCCGGTGCCGTCCTTGGCCACGCCGCTCAAGCTATTCCAGGTGGCAACGTCGCCAGCGTTAGAGAAAATGATCTGCGCGCACTTTAGCCCCGCAATATTCCACGCCTTGGACGTAGCGGTCACGGTGATGGTGCGCCGTGCGCCGGCCTCGCCCAAGGAAGCGACCGGAATGTGCTTGCCCTCGTAGACCAGAGGAGCGTGGATCTCGTCAGCGAGGATGCGCGCGTCATATTTCTCCGCCAGCGCTACCAACTTAGTGAGATAGTCTTCCTCAAAGACGGTGCCCAGTGGGTTGAAGGGATTGGCCAGCAAGATGGAGCCAGCACCTTGCTGGAAGGCGCGCTCGATGTCTGCAAGATCGAGAGTGGTCTCAATCTTTTCGCGGCCGGCGGCTTCTGGCAATTCCAAAAGCGGCGGGTAGGAAGGAACCGGAACCACCACTGGGGAATCGGGCCGCGTGAAGTAGTTCAGCGCCAAGAAAAGGCCCCGGACTACATCGCCGATCCAGAAAATCTGCCGCGGGTTGGGGCGCCAGCCGTAGCGCGTCCCATAAAAGTCAGCCACGGCGTCATTAAGCCCGGCCGACTTCGGCGAGGGGGTGTAGCCAAAGGCCTCGGCATCCACGGCGCGCTGGATTGCATCCTTGACCGCAGGAGAAGTTTCAAAATCGGACTCTGCAATCCACAGCGGCAGTACGTCATCGCCGTACACCGTCCACTTCCGGGTGCCGCGGGCTTGTAACTTTTCTAGTGATGGAAACTGCATAAGCCCCACACTAGCGCGGGGCAAAAGCAGGCAACAGGTTTATTATTCTTCCGTCTCAGCGGCGGTGTTTTCGACGAATCCGTAGCGCTTCAAACGCTCACGGTCTGCACGCGAGCTGGACTGGGTAAGGCGCAGCAGCTCGGCATAGATGCCGCCGGACTGGGACAACTGCGCCGGCGAACCAATCTCATCAATGCGGCCTTTATCCAGGGTGATGATGGTATCCACGTCGGCGATGGTGGACAGGCGGTGGGCGATGATCAGCGTGGTGCGATTCTTCATCAGCTCATCCAGGCCTGCTTGCACGGCGCGCTCGGCCTTGGTATCCAGCGCGGAGGTGGCCTCGTCCAGGACCAAGATCGGCGCGTCCTTGAGCATCGCCCGCGCCACGGCAACGCGCTGTTTCTGTCCGCCTGAAAGCTTTAGGCCGCGCTCGCCAATGACGGTGTCGTAGCCCTGCGGGAAAGCCTCGATGAAGTCGTGAGCATTGGCGCGCTTGGCGACGTCGATTATCTCCTGCTCGCTCGCACCGGGCTTGCCGTAGGCGATGTTTTCGCGGATGGTGCCCGAGAACAGATAGGACTCCTGGAAGACCACGCCGACAGAGGCGCGCAGGCACGCGGCCTTGAGTTCGTCGACGTCGTGGCCCAGCACGCTAAGGCGGCCGGCGGTGGGGTGGTAGAGGCCGAGCAGCAGATTGACCAGCGTGGACTTGCCACCGCCAGATTCGCCGACCAAAGCCACCTTGTGGCCTTCCTCGGCAGCAAAGGTGATTTCTTCG
This sequence comes from Corynebacterium sp. HMSC076D02, assembly GCF_001813815.1. Lineage (NCBI taxonomy): Bacteria > Bacillati > Actinomycetota > Actinomycetes > Mycobacteriales > Corynebacteriaceae > Corynebacterium > Corynebacterium sp. HMSC076D02. The sequence goes on along the minus strand of NZ_KV814045.1, from coordinate 52,957 downwards.
ACCACGGGCTTGTCTTCTTCATAGGAAAAGGACACGTCCTGGAAAGCAAAGACCGGCTTGCCCGGCGTCGGCTCCAAAGGCTGAACCGGTTTGAGGTCAAGCACCGGGGCGTCGGAAGCCGTGGTGGCCTCGATGAGGCCCTTGTTCGCCGTCGGCTCGAAGTTTTCCTCCATGACCTTGAAATAGTCCTTGGAACCGGCGATGGCGCGCTGGGCCGTGTCCACAATCCAGCTCATCATGAACACCGGCTGCTTGGCCAGGTTGACCAGCTGCAAGATCATGACCATATCGCCGATGCTGAAATGGCCATGGAGGGTGCGCCAGAACACGATGGCGTAGATGCCCAGGAAGATGAGGGACATGGCCACGCCGCGCAGGGTATCCATGGAGTGCCACCAACGCGACTGCGGCTTGGTGGTATCGACGATGCGGCGGTAGAGCTTGCCAAAGCTATCTAGCTCGCGCACCTCCGCCACGAAGGACTTGGTCACCTTAACCTGGCCGATGACCTCAGCAAAGCGGCCATTGGCCTGGTCCACATCGGCATTCTTTTTCCCCTCGTATTTTTGCCAACGCGTCGAGGTCATGGCGGTAAGCCACATGTACAGCGGAAACAGCAGCGCGAGCAGGATGGCCAGCGGCCAGTAGTAAATGCCCATGATGACCAACACCGCGATGGCCTGAATCAGCATGGTGAAGAAGTTGTTGGAGAAGGACTGCACAAACTGCGTGATATTGGAGATCGAGCGATCCAGCCGGGCGATGATGGTGCCGGTGACCTGATTGTCGTAGTAGGCCTGCGGCACGGAAAGCAGCTTGGCAAAGTAGCGAGTGGACAGGATCTGACGCAGGCGCGCCACCATGACGTCGCCGATATAGCCGCCGACGTTTTTAATCAGGTTGCCCAGGGCGTCGGCAGCAAACAATGCGATGACGAGCCACATGACGGTGCGCAGGGCGCTTTCGGCCGGGGTGTCGCCCTGCAAGGACTCAACGATGGCGTCGGTTGCCTCGCGGACTAAGAAGGGCGAGATGAGCGAGAGCACCGCGGTCACCGTGGCGGTGGCAAGCACTCCCAAATAAAAAGGCCACAGCGCAGAAGCACTGCGAGTAATGCGCAAGATGGAATTCATAAAGCTAGCTAGCGCCTCTCAATTCTGAGGTAGGGGTGAGAAGGATTCGAGAAGGGACAGTATGCCACCTGTACGGCAATAAACACTGACTAGGTTAAGGTATTAAAGAAAAGTTTTGATCCGTCCCAAAAGCAAAAGGAATTCGCGGTGAATAGGTCTCTGAAGTTGATTGCTGCTGTGGCAGCAATCGGTACCCTTGCCTCCGGTTGTGCCATCCTGCAGCCAGAGGAAACCGGATTGGGCGAAGACATCGTGGTTTCTAGCTCGGAAGAGCCGCCTTATGAGCCCAAAGATGTAGACAACAAGGAGATCGCCTCCGACTTGGGCGCCAAGGTCAAAGACGATGGCCTGAACGTCGAGTGGGATCTGCAGGGCGTATATAGCGACTCCGTGCAGGGATCCGTGGTGACCATCAAGCTGCACAACCTCAATGACCAGGCCCTGCCTGTTGATGCTTTCGAGGAGCCCGTCCTCGAGCGCGCTGACGGCAATGGCGGTTGGTCCAAGATTGAGCTTTTGCCTTATGACCCAGAGGCCAACGCCGACGTAGCCGCGCCGGGCCTGGACCTGCCTCTGGGCGCGGGTGCTTCGACGAACCTGCAGTACCGCTTCAACGTCACCCCGGGCAACCTCTGGAATGCCCGCTTTAGCATCGGCAATGTCACCTACGTGGGAGACCTCAACCTATGACAGAACTCGTAGTCCTCGCCGGCCCCGACGGACTACCTGCCGGAACAGCTGATAAAGCGGCCGTTCACACCACGGATACCCCGCTGCACTTCGCGTTTTCTGCGTGGGTTATAGCAGGCGGCAAGGTGCTTGTGACCCGCCGCGCGCTGGCAAAGCAGACCTGGCCTGGCGTATGGACCAATTCTTTTTGTGGCCATCCAGCGCCGGGGGAGGACAACGTCTCGGCGGTGCTGCGTCGGGCGCACTTCGAGCTGGGCATCCACGCGGAGGCGGACCAGGTGCGCGAGGTTCTACCAGACTTTTCTTATCGGGCCGTTGATTCCTCCGGCATCGTCGAGCATGAGATCTGCCCGGTCTTCGTCTTGGAGCTCCCGGAGGATGTGCAGCTGCACCCGAATCCTGATGAGGTGGATTCCATCGCGTGGGCAGCACCCGCCGCGCTTATCGACGCCGCGGATTCCGCCCCGTTTGCTTTTAGCCCCTGGATGGTTGAGGAAATTGCAGAGGTCCCGCTGCGCGAGGCCATTTCTGCGCTATAGCAGCCCGCCGGCGCGGGTGTCCTCGCTGAAAGCGGCGGCCACGTAATCGAGGCTGGCGTAAGCAACTCGCTGCTTGCCGCTATCCATCTCGTATTCCCAGATGGCGTGGTCGGGGCGATACTCCGGGAAACCGGTCTCGCCGGTGCAGGTAAATTCTTGCAGCCAGCGGTTGAGTCTTTTCGTGGAGTCGTTGTTGTGCACGCCGAAGAGATAGCGCAGCTCGGCGCAGTGGAGTGCCGGGCCATCGGCGCGGGTGAATTCGATCATCCAGGTAGGGCCAGGGGCGTCGGCGCCTGCTTGTGTCACCCAGCGGCGAATATTGCCATCGCCAATCATGCGGCCCAGCGGGCGGGTTTCGTCCAAATAGTTGGCCACCTGCATCCAGGTATCTACCGAGTTGCGTGGGAAGCCGAACTTGGGCGCGAGATAGCGCGCGATAAGCCTGCGGAACGGGCTGGCGTCGGCCTTCTGTGCGGAGGCTACGTCGTAGAACTCATCGCGGGTAGAGCCGAGCACCAGCGGGATGTCGGCGAGCTCGCGGGCGTCGAAAGGCGCGGGGCCCAATGCCATGCCGTACTTGTACTTCTTTGCAAACTTGCGGTAGCCCGCCTCCAGCTTTTCTTGTGGCAGGCTCTCTAGCGAGCCGCGGGTAATCGCGGTGCCCATGGCCTGGCGCAGCGTGGCCTTGCGCTCCTCGAAGGGCTGCAACGGGAAGGCCGGGGAAAGCGCGACAACGCGGCGGAAAGCGCCACGGTAGTGGTCGCGGCGCATCAGCCACAACGCGGTGGTGGCGCCGGCTGATTGGCCGATGAGCGTGACGTTAGTGGGGTCGCCGCCGAAGGACTCGATGTTGCGCTGGATCCATTCGAGCGCCAGCTGGCAATCATCGATGCCGCGGAAGCGGAAGGCCTCGTCGTCGCGGAAGCTCGCAAAGCCTGGCAGCCCCACTCGGTAGCCCACCTGCACCTGCACGATTCCGGCCTGCGCGTTGGCGGTGCCTTCGGCGCGTGGATCCTCGTGGGTGCCATGCTCGTAGCGCCCGCCGTGGATGTAGACCAACACTGGGGCATCCGTGGTCTCGGCAGGCGCGGTGATAGTCAGCGCAACCGCCTCCGGACGGGGAACACGTGCGTCCTGGTTGCGAGGTGTCTGAAGCGGCCGCGCATCGGCGAAGTCGCTGGGTATCTCCGAATAGTCCACGGAGTGGAAGTAATTGACCGTATCAGTGGTGTATCCGGTGATCGTGCCTGCCGGGCAAGTGACGTGAACTGGCGTGTTAGTCATACGGGCTAGAGTACTCGGCTAAAATCCCGCTTTATGGAATGGTGGACAAATTTGACCGGTGCTCTATCGCAGGCGATGGTGCAGGCGCCGGTGTGGCTGCAAATGCCGGTGCTCATCGCGGTGGCGGTGCCGCTGCTTGCGCTCGCAGCCTGGGCATTGATGTTCGCCATCGACTTCACGGCCCGCCACCTGAAGTGGCCGAAGAAGACTTCCACTTCCGCCACCCGCTAAGCTTGGAAACCATGTCAACGCCCGAAGATCCGCGCGAAGGCCTCTGGGATCCCGAACGCAATCAAACTCCCGCACCCCGCAAGCGCGCCCTGCCAAAGTCACGCGTCAGCCTGACGCTGTGGACGATGATCGCGCTCGTCGTTGTGGTGGCAATCATCGGCCTGTTTATTTAATCGTCTTATTTAATCGCCGCGGCGGGCGCTAGCGCGTGCCATTTTCTGGAAGAACTCGTTGCTTTCCAAGTCCTCAATGAGCACGGGCGTGCCCGTTGAATCACACAACGGCACGCACCAGTTGGGGTAGAGATCCTTCGTGGTGCCGGGCTGGTTCTGCGCGCGAACGTCGCCCACCATGTCCACCAGGCTCGTACTTGTTAGCGCCGAAGGCGTGCCGGCGATGTAGCGGTGCAAAGCCAAGACAACCTCTTCCTCTGGCTCGCGCCGCGGCAGCAGCCCGGTGCGCTCCACCTCATTCAGAAGCCGTGCCTGCCACTTGCGGTCATCTGCTACTTCCTCGGCCACGGAGCGGGTGAGCACGCCCAGCCGTGCACGCAGCGCGATATGCTCGCCGCGCAGATAAGCCAGGGTCGGCGGAAGATCATGCGTGCCCACGGAGGCAAGCGCCAAGCGGCGATATGCGTGCTGCGGCAAGGGCGACTCGTTATCCTCGGCGCGCTCGAACCACACGATGGAAGTTCCCAGCACCCCGGTCTCTGCCAGCACATGCTGAATCCACGGCTCGAGAGTGCCCAAGTCCTCGCCCACGAGCACCGCTCCAGCTCGTTGGGCCTCTAGCGCGAGAATGCCGAGCATGGCCTCGTGGTCGTAATAGACATAGGTGCCGTTCTGCGGCGACGTCATGCGCGGAATCCAAAACAGGCGGAACAACCCCAAGATGTGGTCCACCCGCACGCCGCCCGAGTGACGCAGGATGGTCTGCAACATCTCTCGCCACGGCCTATAGCCCGACTCCGCCAGGCGCACCGGGTGCCACGGCGGCTGGGACCAGTCCTGGCCCTGCTGGTTGTAATCATCAGGCGGGGCACCCACGGAACTCTGCGGCGCGAGGTACTCGGCGAGGTTCACCGCGTCCGCGCCACCCGGGTGCACGCCCACGGCTAGGTCGGTGACCAACCCGATGCGCATGCCCGCCTCCTTGGCGCGACGCTGCGCGGCAGCCAACTGCTCGTCGCACAAGAACTGCAGCCAGGCATAAAAACGCGCGAGTTCGCCGGCCTCTTCCTCCACCGCGTGACGCTGGCCCGTGCGCAGCGAAAGCTCTTGCTCGGCACACCAGCGCGCGAAGTCCTGTAGGCCTTTTCCTTCTGCCTGCTGGAATTCCAAGAACTTATTTTGGCGCTCAGCAGAAAATTCCTGGTTATAGAGCTCTCTTAATACCTGGAGCTTGGCTTCGTAGATGCAATCGCGCTCAATTTCAGCGGCACTGCGGTTGCGCTCGCGGAACTCGGCAGCGAGCTCGTGGACGTCGTCAAGCAGCTCCGGGGAAAGCTGCTGCAGCTCCGGAATGGACTCGATGTTGAGGTAGAGCGGATTGATAAAACGCCGCGTGGTGGGAAGATACGGCGAATCCTCCACAGGCGGCACCGGCTCGGCGGCATGCAGGGGATTAATCAGCAGAAAATCGGCGAAAGGCGCCACGGTCTGCGCCAGGCGCCCCAAATCCTGGAAGTCGCCGATGCCCCAGGAATTTTCCGAGCGCACCGAATACAGCTGCGCCATCACGCCTGCGGCAGGGCGCTCTAAGTACGGGTCAGCAGTGTTAAGGCGTGCCGGGGTGATGATCAGCGGGCATGAATGCGCGCCTATGCCCGGCGAGGACATTTGGATTTCGTGAAAGCCCAGCGGCAGATCACCCGGAATGTGGAAGGTGGCCTCGCCCCAGTGGGTACCGGCGACGTCGGCAGGCGGGGCGTTGTTTTCGTCCTGATAGACCTGGCGGAGCTGCCCATCTTCGAGCTCTACCTGGATATCCACCGGCTGGCCCGCATGCACGTGCACTAGGAATTGCTTCTCGACGCCCTCTTTGGCCACCACGCACGGCGGCAACGGGCGCGATGCCCGCTCTAAGTAATCCTCGTAGAGCAGGTGTGTCAGGCGCTCCTCGCTCGCGCGGTCTTCCACCGCCACGCCCAATGCGCGCAGGGTATAGGCGATTGTTTCATCCGTTACATAAATGGGGTAGCCGGATTGGGAGGAGTACTTAGCGGCAACGCCATGGCGCTGGGCGAGTTCTTCGAGCAGTTCACGCGTAGTCACATGCCACATTCTGCCACGGCTTTAGGTCACACGTCGGGGTATCGGTTGATAGAGTGGGCTGGAGTTATATAGATGTGCGAAAGGATATCCAGTGACTATGCAAGAAGCGCACACTCCTGCGAAGTTTGAAATCGAAGACGGTGAAACCTGTCTAACCCGCATGATGGCCACGGCGAAGGCGCGCCCACACGGCGTGATGTTTACCCGCCCGGCCAGTTATGAGTGGGTTAACGTCACTGCCAAGCAGTTCGTCGAAGAGGTCTACGCAGTTGCAAAGGGCCTTATCGCCGCTGGCGTGGAGCAGGGCGATCGCGTGGTCTTGCTATCAAACACCCGCTACGAGTGGTCGCTTCTGGATTTCGCTATCTGGGCTGCCGGCGCAGCTTCGGTGCCCATCTACCCATCCTCCTCGCTGCCCCAGGTGCAGTGGATCGTGGAGGACTCCGGCGCGGTGCTGGCAATTACTGAATCGCGCGAGCACTCCGAGCTGGTTGCGCACCTGAAGCTGCAGGATGACGGCAAGCCGGCGCTGAAGAATTCGCCTTCACAGCTGCGCCGCATCCTGGAGATCAACTCCTCGGCCATCGATACCTTGATGTTTGAGGGCCGCGAGCTTTCCGACGACGTCGTTGACGCCCGCATCGCTGCCACCAAGACCGATGACCTTGCGTCTTTGGTCTATACCTCCGGTACCACCGGCCGCCCGAAGGGCTGCATCCTGACCCACCGTAACTGGCTGGCGGAGACTTTGGGCCTGCTGACCAACCCGATTGGCGGCATTGCCGTGCCGGGCAACCACGTGTTGACCTTCCTCCCGCTGGCCCATGTGCTGGCGCGTGCAGTATCCCTGGCCGTTGCCATGAGCGGTGCTTCGCAGAATCACTGGTCTGACTTCAGCACCATCACCATCGAGTTCCAGCGATCCCGCCCGAACCTGATTCTGGGCGTGCCGCGCGTATTCGAAAAGGTGCGCAACGGTGCGGCTGCCAAGGCCAAGGAGGGCGGCCCAATTAAGGCGGGCATCTTCCGCGAGGCCGAGAAAGTGGCCATTGAGTATTCCCGCGCGCTGGATACCCCGGAGGGGCCGGACCGCTTCCTGCGTGCAAAACGCCAGCTCTTTGACCGTTTGGTCTACTCGACCATCCGCAATGCCATGGGCGGCGAGGTGCGATACTGCATCACCGGTGGCTCCGCGATGAGCCATGACCTTCTGCACTGGTTCCGCGGCATCGGCGTGACCGTCTACGAAGGCTACGGCCTTACCGAGGTTGCGGCAGCTGCAGCCGTGAACTTTGAGGATCTGAAGATCGGCACCGTTGGCCCGCCACTGGAGGGCACCACCATCCGTGTCAACGAAGACGGCGAAATCTTGATCAAGGGCGACATCGTCTTCAAGGGCTACTGGAACAACCCGGAGGCCACCGAGGATGCGCTGGAAGATGGCTGGTACAACACCGGCGACTTGGGCGAAATCATGGATTCCGGCCACGTTGTCATCACCGGCCGCAAGAAGGACCTCATCGTTACCGCAGGCGGCAAGAACGTCTCTCCAGGGCCGATGGAGGACATGCTGCGTGCACACCCGCTTATTTCCCAGGCGATGGTCGTGGGTGACGGCAAGCCATTCATCGGTGTGCTGCTGACCCTGGATGAGGACCAGCTCAAGCGATGGAAGGCTGACCACAATATCCCGGCCAACCGTTCCATGCGCGAGGTGTCTACCGACGCCACGCTGCGTGCGGAAATCCAGGACGCTATCAACCAGGTCAACACCACTGTCTCCCATGCGGAGGCTATTAAGAAGTTCTACATTCTGGAATCTGACCTGACTGAGGAAGACAACGAGCTGACCCCAACGATGAAGGTCAAGCGCTATGTTGTGGCACAGCGCTACGCTAACGCGATTGACCACATCTACTCGAAGAAGCAGTAGGCATCTAGGGCCGGCGGGTGCTTCGCCGGCTCCCCGCAATTTTCAAGTCTGTGAGTTTGTTCGGAGTGTCGCGCAGATCGTTCACAGGATCTGGAATAAAGTCAGCACTCGTTACAGAGAAGTCTCAACCTCAACTAGAGGTTAGTTTGCGGAAAGGACCGGCATGCACAAAATCGCCGCCGAGCTACGTCACCGCGAGCTGACCCAGGAGATTTACAACATCGGCGACGAAGTTGTCGAGTATATCGAGCACCTCATCGAGGCGATTGAGGATTGGGACGATGAACTCGCACTGGACTGCCTGGCGGAACTCGGCGACATCGTCGAGGACGCCCGCATTGATTCCGGGCGCTGCGTAGGCGAACTGATTGGCCTGCGCCACGCGCTGGTCTCAGGGGTGCGCTCGGGCACTATCTCCGCCGCCGCATCTGGCAACAACGATATCGCCGAGCCAGAGCAGCTCACCGCGCGCAGCCTGGATGCCGCCTTTGCGATTGATTCCCCGACCATCGTGGTCTCCGAGCTCGCTGCCACGCTGCGCGGCCGCACTGGGGCGGTGGCGGATTACCTGCGCGAGCTGGTGGATTATGTGCTCGGCCAAACCGACGCCGTGGCCCGCAACTTGGACATGATTTCCCTGCCGCACCTGTACAAGCGTGCCGGTCAATCCGCGCTCATTGCGGTGCAGGCTTGGCGCCATACCGTCGTCGAAGCCCACCCGGCCTACGTGCGCACGATGCGTGGTCACAACCCGCCGCCGTTCTTAGAAGAGCGTGCCCGCGTTAACGCTGTGGTTGCCCGCGTCCGTGCCAAGCGCGAAGCCGCGCGACAGGCCGCGACTACCGCTTAAAAGCCAATAAATAGACTTCCTTGTTGCCAACACACAAGGAGACACCAACACCGCCGATTCCCTCGTTCGGCGGTGTTTGTCTTTTCTAGCTCGCCTTAACCGCGTGCGCCTGCGCCAGCATGTGCAGGGTCCTCCGGCAGGTATCCGGATCTTTGGCTAATTGCTCGGGCGTAAATTGAACTACTCGGTATCCCAAGGAGCGCAGGTATGCCGTGCGGCTCGAGCGCCGAGATAGGACCGCTTGCGGGCCAATCTCGACGATGATGGCCTCTTCGATGAGCAATGCCTCGATGCCAGGGGCCACGCGTTGCCGCGGCTTGGCGTCTAAGCCCAGCTCCACAGCCAGTGCGCGCACGAGTGACTCGAAAGGCGAGCGCGATAGGGAGCTGGCGCAGGCAATTGCCTTGCGGGCTGCTGCGGCATTATGCACGCGCCCTAAGTCATCGACCTCGGCTTGCAGCCGGGCAGGGCTAATACCCATGTTTAACGCCGAGTCTGCGGCGATGAGGCCGTGGCGGAAGCCGTGGTAACGCGCGACGTCGGCAACCGCGCGGGCAATGCTAACCACGCGCGCACCGTCGATGGTTTCTACGTCCCCGACCATGGTCTTGCGGTAGCGGCGTCCCGGCGCATGGCGGTTGTGGCGGGGCAGGCTGCCGCAGGGAAGCGCTAGCTCGACCGGGTCTTCGGGGCAGGGGAGCAGCCAAAGGTCATGCAGGAGTGCGGCGGACTTGCTAATCAGTACCGCGGTATAAGAGCTGCGGGCTATGGCTATGCATTCGAGGCGCTGGCGTTCGACGGCGGATAGCGCTAAGTATTCCTCGCGGTCTACGGCCATGCGCGGTGCTAGCTGTAAAAGTGTGCCGGATTTAAGGTCGTTGGACGTGGCGGGTTTGGCTGGGTGGATGGTCTCAAGAGTGGTCATGGCACTAGTTTCGCCCGCCGCGGGTGTGTAGCTCTAGAGGCAATTTTGAAAGCTGTGGATAACTTGTTGGCGGCGTCAACAACTGGGTGTGAAATCTTGTGGCTGAACCCCCAGCCCTAGAAAACCAGCCCTGGAAACCCAGACGTCGTGGTCGCGATTTTTAAGAGTTGAAAAATATTTTCTCGCGACCACGACGTCTGGGGTTCCAGGGCTGGGTATTTGCGGGGAAGGGGTAGAGGAAGCGGGAAGGGGGGCAGGAAGGAGGGCTGCGCGTTAGTTGGCCAAGTCCAACTGCTCCGTAATCTGCGGCCACAGCTGGCCCATGATGTCATCCCACGTCAGAATCCACATCGCTTTATCCTTGTCCGCCTTGCCCACGGCCACGAGCTGCTCGTTGCGAGCGCGCATGTGGTCCAAGGTCTTCTGGACAGTCAGCGAGGAGGAAACCGTCAGCGCGGGGCGGGAGAACTCGAGCACTGGCGTGTCCGGTTCGGCGAGGAGCGTATCGCGCACGTGCACGATGCGCGGCACGCGGGAATCCTTCGGGAAGACCAGCACGCGCATGATGGACTTGCGGGTGACCAAGTCATGGAGTTCAGCCACCGTAGCGTCGGGGGACAGCGGGACGACCTGGGAGCCGTGCTCGCGAGCCAGCGCGCCAACGGTAGAGGCCTCCAACTCAATTACGCCGGTGATCTGGTTCGCCGAATCATCGTCCAGAGTGCCCGTCTCGCGGGAATGCTCCACCAAGTGGCGCAGGGTATCTGCGTCGTAGCCGGCGGCACCGGCCCTGTCGACGGGCTCCTCGCCAGTCCAGCGCACCATCGCATTCGCCATGTGGTTAATCCACTTCAGAAGCGGGCGGAAGAGCCAGATGAAGCCGCGGGCAGGAACCGCGATGAGCTGCAGCGCGGTCTCCGGGTGGGTAATCGCCCAAGACTTCGGAGCCATCTCGCCGATGACCAGGTGCAGGAAGGTCACGATGAACAACGCCAAAATAAACGAGACCACGTCGGCCACGCCCAGCGGCAGGCCGAGTGCCTCCAGCGGGGTCATGAGCAGGTGGTGGACCCACGGCTTGGTCACTGCACCCAGCACGAAAGTCGCCGCCGTAATACCCAGCTGCGCGCCGGCGAGCATGATGGTCAGCTCGTTCAAAGAGCGCAAGCCCGAGCGCGAGGTGCGGGAGGTCTCAGCGGTTTCTTCCAAACGGTTGCGGCGCGCGCCCATCATCGAAAACTCGATGATGACGAAGAAGGCCGAGGCGGCGATGATGACAAGCGTGATGAGGAGGTTAAACCACCAAGTATCAGTCATTAGCTCTCCTCCTCCGTTTGATCGGCGTATTCCTCAACGAGCTCCAGTGCCAAGGTCGCCGGCACGTGGCGGTCAATCTCCTCGACACGCAGGTGCAGCTTTCGCACTGGGGCGTCGTCGCGCTCTACCCAGTCATCCGGCTCCGCCTCGAGCTCGATCGTGTACTCCTCGCCCTCCTCAGGCAGCGCGCCGGAGTGGGAAATCAGCAGGCCAGCCACGGTCTCGAAGTCGCCTTCTGGCAGATCGTGGCCGATGGCGCGCTCGATTTCGTCAATCGGTGTATCGCCATCGACGAGCCAGTGGGACTCATCCTGCTCGGTGATTTCCTCGGTCTCTTCGATGTCGTGCTCGTCGCTGACATCGCCCAGGATCTCCTCGGCTAGGTCTTCCATGGTCACGATGCCGACGAAGCCGCCGTACTCGTCGATGACGCAGGCCAGCTTGTCGTTGGCGTCGCGCAACTCGGTCACGACGTCGGGAAGCGGCATGAGCTCTGGCACCACAACGGCGGGCTGCATGATCTCGGTGGCCGCGGTGGCGTCGGGAAGTTGCGTTCCCAGCACGTCGAACAAGTGCACCACACCGATGGGGTTGTGTTCATCGTCGATGATGGGGTAGCGCGTGTGATCCGTGGACATCATCTCGCGAACCTCGCCGATGGTGGTCTGCGGATCGATGACGTCGACGCGGGAACGCGGAATCATCGCGTGCTCGACGTCGTGTTCTGGGAAGTCCAACAGGCGGTCCAACACGAGGTAGGTTGCCTCGTCGATGTCGCCGGCCTCGTGGGAGGCATCCACGATGGACTCGAGATCATCGGTGGTGGCGGAAGAATCCACGTCTTCTACAGGCTCGATGCCGAAGACCTTCAAGATCGCATTCGAGGCGTACTCAAAGAAGTGAATAAGCCAGCCGAAAATGCGCAGGTACCACATGGTGGAGGTGGACAAGAACAATGCCGTCTTCATCGGGGCTGCGATGGTGTAGTTTTTGGGGAATAGCTCCGCAAAAAGCATCGTGGCGATGGTGGAGATGAAAAGCGCTGCCACCGTGCCAATGGTGATGGAAACGCCGGCGGGAATGCCCACGCCGCCCAGCAGCTCACCCAAGCCGCGGCCCACCAGGGGTTCGGCCACATAGCCAATCAGCAGGCCCGTGATGGTGATGCCCAGCTGGGCACCGGAGAGCATGAAGGAGGTGCGCTGGGTAATTTTCAGGGCACGCTCAGCTGTCTTATTGCCCTCGGAAGCCATGGAGCGCAGTTGTGCGCGGTCCACCGACATGAAAGAAAATTCTTGCGCAACGAAGTACGCGTTCGCGACGATAATCAGGCCAATGACCAGAAATCCCGCCAAAATCATAAGGATTGCTTGCACCATGGCCTACCCCGCCTGCCATTCGGTGAGGCGGGGACATCGACTCGGAGGTTCCACTGAAGCTGCCTTTCTATTTATGGGAAACTGCAGAATAGATTACATCCTTCAACGTACCGGTGGGTTATTTAGTTCCTGGCCCAAGCTAGCCTAGAGGGCATGTCTCAAGACTTTGGCCTCTATATCCACGTTCCCTTTTGCTCTTCGCGGTGCGGGTATTGCGATTTCAATACCTATACCCCAGGTGAGCTGGGCGGCGATCTGACCGCCGCATACCTGGACGCCCTCGAGTGCGAGCTGGGCATGGCGGCGCAGCAGGTGGGAAGGCCGGCGCAGACCGTATTCATCGGCGGCGGCACGCCTTCGATGTTGGGCGCCGAGGGGCTTAGCCGCATTCTGGCCCGCGTGAAAGAGACTTTTGGTTTGGCCCCAGGGGCGGAGGTGACCACGGAATCGAATCCGGAGTCGACGGACCCGCGCTATTTCGAGCAGCTGCGCGAGGCGGGGTTTACGCGCATTTCGCTGGGCATGCAGTCGGCGTCGGATAGCGTGCTGCGAGTGCTTGAGCGTGCGCATACCCCGGGCCGGGCTTTCGACGCCGCGCGTGAGGCCCGCGCCGCAGGTTTCGAGCACGTAAACCTGGACATGATCTATGGCACGCCCACGGAGACTGACGACGACGTGCGGCTTACCCTTGACCGCGTTCTCGAAACGGGAGTCGACCACGTCAGCGCGTATTCGCTCATCGTAGAAGACGGCACCCGGATGGCGCGCAAGGTGAAAAAGGGAATCTTGCCTGCACCCGACGAGGACGTGCTGGCAAGGCGCTATGAGGCCGTCTCTGCGACGCTCGAAGCGGAAGGCTTCGAGTGGTACGAGGTCTCCAACTGGGCCAAGCCCGGCGGCGAATGCGAGCACAACCGCATCTACTGGGTCGACGGCAACTGGTGGGGCGCGGGCCCTGGCGCGCACTCGCATTTGAACGACGAGCGCTTTTATAACGTGAAGCTGCCGCGCCGCTACATCGAGATGCTAGGCCGCGGCGAGTTGCCGGTGAAGGAACGCGAGGTTTTAACCGAGGTCGAGCGGCACACCGAAAAGATCATGCTCGGTTTGCGCTTGCGCGAGGGCATTCCGGCTGGCTGGCTGGCTCCGGGTGCGGAGCCGGTCATCGCGGACTACATCTCCCGTGGGTTGCTGCAGCGCGCCGGCGACCGGCTGTGCTTGACCAAGCCGGGGCGCCTTTTGGCAGACGGCATCATCACCGACTTGTTGGTTGCCGAGGAAGCTTAAAGGCCACGGCGAAGGTAGGTAACATAGGGCGCATGTCCAATTCCACTGATGCTCGCCGCCGCGAGGTTCTGCGCGCCATTGTGGCGGACTATATTGCCTCCCAGGAACCCGTGGGGTCCAAGACCCTGCTGGAGCGCTATCAGCTGGGCGTTTCCTCCGCCACCATCCGCAACGATATGGCGGTGCTGGAATCGGAGGGCCTGATTGCCCACGAGCACACCAGCTCCGGGCGCGTGCCCACGCAGAAGGGTTACCGCCAGTTCGTCGATTCGCTGCACGACGTAAAGCCTTTGTCTGCGCCGGAGCGCCGTGCCATGCTGACCTTCTTGGAAGGCGGCGTCGACCTGGAGGATGTACTGCGCCGCAGCGTGCAGCTGCTTGCTCAGGTGACCAAGCAGGCGGCGGTGGTGCAGATGCCCAACCTCAAGGTTTCGCGCGTGAAGCACTGCGAGGTCGTGGCGCTTTCGCCAGTGCGCCTGTTGTTGGTGCTCATCACGGATAACGGGCGCGTCGATCAGCGCAACGTCGAGCTGGACAGCATCATCGACCCACTGCAGACCGCACGCCTACGCGACGTCCTCAACAACGCCTTGGAGGGCAAGACGCTAACCGACGCCTCGGTGGAACTTGCCAGCCTCGTCGAAACCTCCCCGCTGGACATCCGCCCGCACGTGCTCAATGCCGCCACGACTCTCATCGAGACGTTGGTGGAGCGCCCCTCCGACCGCCTGATCATGGCTGGTACCTCTAATCTCACGCGTATCGCGCGAGACTTCCCAGAAGGGCTGCCCTCGCTCATCGAGGCTCTCGAAGAGCAGGTCGTGGTGTTGAAGCTTTTGGCTCGCGTGCCGGATTTGGGCAACGTCTCCGTCGTCATCGGTGAGGAGAATGAGGAGGACAAGCTGCGGCAGGCATCCGTCGTCGCCACTGCGTACGGCGCCGGCAATGAAACGTTGGGCGGCCTTGGCGTTGTAGGCCCGACCTATATGGATTATTCGGGAACAATCTCGAAGGTTGGCGCTGTTGCACGCTATGTAAGCGAAGTTCTGGCCGGCGAGTAAGCTGGCACGGAAAACTTTTCCCAGTGACTCTAATTTTAGATAAGGACTTTCATTAAGTGGCTCGTGACTATTACGGCATCCTTGGTGTAGAAAAATCCGCAACCGACGCCGAAATTAAGAAGGCCTACCGCAAGCTCGCCCGCAAGTATCACCCGGACGTTAACCCGGGCGATGAAGAGGCGGCGGAGAAGTTCCGCGAGGCCTCCCTCGCGCAAGAGGTGCTCCTGGATCCGCAGAAGCGCCAAATCGTTGACATGGGCGGCGACCCAATGGAAGAGCGCGGCGCTGCCGGCGGCGGCTTCGGCGGTGGTTTCGGTGGCGGCGGCCTAGGCGACATCTTCGCTGAGTTCTTCGGCGGTGGAGCAGGTGGCTCCCGCGGCCCGCGTTCGCGCGTGCAGCCGGGCAACGACGCCCTGCTGCGCACCACCATTAGCCTAGAAGAGGCCTATTCCGGCCTGAAGAAGCAGGTCACCGTCGATACCGCTGTGCTCTGTGACCGCTGCGAGGGCACGGGTTCTGCCTCCAAGTCCAAGCCAGTTACCTGTGATGGTTGTGGCGGCATGGGCGAGGTTCAGGAGATGCAGCGCAGCTTCCTGGGCAACGTTATGACCTCCCGCCCGTGCCCGAAGTGCCAGGGCTTCGGTGAAGTCATTACTGATCCTTGTAACCACTGTGGTGGCGATGGCCGCGTGAAGAAGCGCCGCGATCTCACCGTAAATATCCCGGCCGGCATTGGTGATGGCATGCGCATCCGCATGGCTTCCCAGGGCGAGGTCGGCCACGGCGGCGGCCCGGCGGGCGATCTTTATGTGGAGGTCTCCACCAAGCCGCACGCCGTCTTTGAGCGCAACGCCGACGACCTACACCTGACCGTGCGCGTGCCGATGGTCGATGCCGCACTTGGCACCAACTTCACCATCGATCAGCTAGATGGCGAGGAGCTCAACATCGACATCGAGCCAGGCACCCAGCCGGGCGAGTCCATCAAGGTCGAGGGCAAGGGCATGCCGCGTCTGCGCACCGACGGCTTTGGCAACCTCTTCGCGCACGTCGACGTCGTGGTGCCGAAGGAGCTGGACAAGAAGACCCGCGAGCTGCTCGAGAAGGTCCGCGATTCTCGCGACGAGGGCGCCCGCGTCCGCGAGACCGGCGACGGCCAAGAGGAGTCCTTCTTCTCCCGTATCCGAGATAGGTTCCGCCGTTAATGTCTCTTCCCGTCTTTATCCATCCTGATCTCTCGCTGGCTAGCGTTGGCGAGCCGGTGGGGCTCGAAGGTCCCGAGGGCCGCCACGCGGTGACGGTCAAGCGCCTTAGCGTAGGGGAGCGGCTCAAACTCATCGACGGCACGGGCACCGCCGCCCTGGCCACCATCCAGTCCGTTTCGGGCAAGGATCATTTGGCCGCGCTTGTCGACGCCGTGACTTTTGCGCCCGAGCCCAACCCCCGCGTTGTGGTGGTTCAGGCCATTCCGAAGTCGGAGCGCTCGGAGCTCGCGGTGGACCTTGCCACCCAGGCAGGCGCCGATGAGATCATCGCTTGGCAGGCAGATCGCTGCGTGGCCAAGTGGGATGGAAAGAAGGCGCCGAAGGCGCTCGCGAAGTGGGAGTCGGCGGCGGTTGCTGCCGCGAAGCAGTCCCGCCGCGACCGCATCCCGCAGGTTACTGGCCCCTTGACCACCCCGCAGCTCGCTCAGCTCATTGCCGGGCAGACCGCCTACGTGCTGCACGAGGAAGCCACCGACTCTATTCGGGAGGTTCCGCTGGAGGGCACCATTTATCTCCTCGTCGGACCCGAAGGCGGAATCGGTGCCGAGGAGCTGGAGCGCCTGCAGGCCCATCCGGTTAAGTTGGGGCCGGAGGTGTTACGCACGGCGTCGGCAGCCATGGTGGCCCTTGCCGCAATCGGCGTGCGCACCGCACGCTGGTAGCCTGTTGGGGTGCCTATTATCACCAAGAAGTTTGAGCTTGACTCCGTCTACGTCGCGACCGTACTCGGCAACGCTGACGATAACCTGCGGGTGCTCAACAACCTACTGGATGCAGACTTCTTCGCGCGCGGAACCACGGTCACGGTAACCGGCCCTGACTATGAGGTGGCCCGCGCCGCGAAGGTGCTCGACGAGCTCGAGGCGATTGTCCGCCGCGGCCATCACGTCAGCACCGATACCGTGAAACACACCGTGGACATGATTGCGGTGGAAGCTCCGCAATCGGTCTCTGCGGCGATGGCGGCGGACATCGTGCGCCGCCGTGGCAAGTCCGTGCGCCCAAAGACGGTGGGCCAATCCGAGTACGTCCAGGCCATTGATGACAACACCGTGGTCTTCGGCATCGGCCCCGCAGGCTCTGGCAAGACCTACCTGGCGGTGGCCAAAGCCGTGCAGGCCCTGCAGGCCAAGCAGGTCTCGCGCATCATCTTGACCCGCCCGGCAGTTGAGGCCGGTGAGAAGCTGGGCTTTCTGCCCGGCACGCTAAATGACAAGATCGACCCGTACCTGCGCCCGCTTTACGACGCCCTGCGCGACATGATGGATCCAGAGATGATCCCGAAGCTCATGGAAGCCGGCATTATTGAGGTCGCCCCGCTGGCATACATGCGTGGCCGCACGCTCAACGACGCCTTCGTCATCCTCGACGAGGCCCAAAACACCACGCCGGCGCAGATGAAGATGTTTTTGACCCGCCTGGGCTTTGGATCGAAGATCGTGGTCACCGGCGATGTCTCGCAGGTGGACTTGCCGCGTGGCCAGGTCTCTGGCCTGCGCTTGGTGCGCCGCATCTTGGACGGCGTGCAGGATATTCACTTTGCGGACCTGGGCTCGAGCGACGTCGTCAGGCACCAGCTGGTCAGCCGTATCGTGAATGCTTATGATGCTGCTGAAGCCGCAGCGCAAGCGGATAAGGAGAACTAAATGTCCATCGAATTCATCAACGAGTCCGGTTTCGACGGCGTCAACGAGGAGATGCTCATCGACGTCGCCTCTTATGCCTTCGGCGCCATGGACATCAACCCGGATGCTGAGTGCACGATCACCGCAGTGGACTTGGATACCATCGCGGACCTGCACGTGCGTTGGATGGACCTCGAGGGGCCAACCGATGTTATGAGCTTCCCGATGGATGAAATCACCCCAGGCGCACTGGGCGCGCGTCCCGACGCCCCCGAGATGGGACCGTCCATGCTGGGCGATATCGTGTTGTGCCCGGAGTTCGCGCTGCGCCAGGCCGATGCCGCCGGCCACTCTCTGGGCCACGAGCTTGCGCTGTTGACGGTGCATGGCTGCCTGCACCTTTTGGGCTATGACCACGCCACCCCGGCAGAGGAAAAGGAAATGTTCAGCCTGCAGAACGAGCTGCTGGCGGACTGGTACGACAACCTCGCCGCCCGCGGGGTGAGCTACCAGCCGAAGCCGTCTGGCCCCAAGGCCTTCCCCGACGCGGCCGAGCGCGCCAACCTTGACAAAGAGGTCCCCGGCGGTGGAATCCCGGCGGTGGGCGAGCCACAGGAAAATTAATTTCCCCGTTTCGTTGGTGACGTGTTGCGTTACGTTGCACAATAGACGGCATGAATATTCTGTCGATCCAGTCTCACGTCACCTTCGGCCACGTTGGCAACTCCGCCGCAGTATTCCCGCTCCAGCGCGCGGGCCACGAGGTATGGCCGGTGCACACGGTGAACTTCTCCAACCACACCGGCTACGGTGATTGGGGCGGGCCGATGCTTCCGGCATCGGATGTCACCAGCATTATCGACGGCATCGAGAAGCGCGGCGCCTTTGAGAAGATCGACGCAATCCTCTCTGGCTACCAGGGCGGGCCAGACATCGCCGGCGCAATTATCGATGCCGTTAACCGCATCAAGGCCGTCAACCCCAAGGCTTTGTACGCGTGCGACCCAGTCATGGGCAACGCGAAGTCGGGCTGCTTTGTCTCAGATGAGATTCCGCCGCTGCTGCGCGATAAGGTCGTGCCGGTGGCTGACATCATCACCCCGAACCAGTTTGAATTGGGCTACTTGACTGGCCACGAGGTTGGCACCTTGGAACAGACCCTGGAGGCGGTGAAGGCGGCGCAGGAGATTGGTCCGAAGACCGTGCTGGTCACCTCGGTAAAGCGCCCGGAGACCCCTGAGGACACTATCGAGATGCTCGCCGTGGACGGTGACCGCGCCTACATCGTTGCCACCCCGCACCTGCCATTCAAGCGCAACGGCTCCGGCGACGTGACTGCCGCGCTGTTTACCGGCCACTACGTCGAAACCCACGATGCGAAGCTCGCGCTCAAGCGCACCGCGTCTTCGGTGTACGACCTGCTACACAACACTTATGAGGCAGACTCGCAGGAGCTGCAGCTCATTGAGTCCCAGGACGTGTTTGCGAATCCGCAGCTGCAGTTCCAGGTCGAGGAGCTTTAGCGCACCCGCCCCACGCCTTTGGGCAAATACCCAGACCTGGAAATACAGCTTTCTGGTGGATTGCGGGGCGTCGGCAAGCGCGGCGAAAAGCGAACAGGAGGTCTGGGTGCCCAGCCCTGGGAATTTGACCATCTTGGCCGCAGTTGCCGCGCGCCAGCACCTACCGCCGGTTAAAAGTAAGGCATGGACAACGCACTACTTTTTGACACAATCGACGCCCACCTTATCGACCTTCGCCAACTATCCAACGAAGACCCGCGCTGGCTGCAGCTGCACCACGGCAAAATCGTGCGCGCGGCCTGGTGCTTTGCGCTGCCGAAGCAATTCTGGAACCGGCTCAAACCCTGGGAACGCGACATAGCGCGGGTGTATATCCACGCACGGACCGTGCATAAAGCCGTGTTGATCGGAAAGCCCGCCGCTCTGATACACGGCATTCCCACCATTAGCCGCCCCACCGAATACCCAGCAGTGCTGCCCTCGGGCTCGGTGCCGCAGAAATCCAAGGGGCATTTCTTCGCTTATAAAGCCGCCCGCCTGCACGGGCAAACCACTACGGTCCACGGCATTAAGCTCACCTCGCTGGAGCGTACCGCGATTGACATGGCCCGCCTGCACGGCTTCGAAGAAGGGCTGGTCGCCGCGGATTATGTGCGTGCACAGGTGGGCCGCCGTCGCATGCAGGATACGTTGGGCGCGCTGGGCCGCGTCAAGGGCGTGGCGACGGCGCGCGCCGTGGTGGCCGCGGCCGTGGTTGATTCTGAGTCGCCGTGGGAGTCCTACGCCCGCGCGTTGTTGCTGCGTGCGGGCATAAACGTGCGCCCGCAGTACATAGTGGGCAAGTACCGCGCTGACTTGGCAATTGACGGCTGGTTGCTCATTGAAATTGACGGCGATGTCAAATACCAAGACAGGCCTGTGGAGGCGATTCGCGCGGAGCACCGCCGCCAGAAGGAGCTGCTCAACATGGGTTATGTGGTCCTGCGCTTTAGCCCTGAGGAGTTGCGCGCCCGGCCGGAGGAGTTTGTCGCGACGGTGCGCCGAATGTTGGCGATGGGCCCGAGGCGCGCGGCATAGATACCCAGCCCTGGAAACCCAGAGGTCCTGTTCGCGTTTCGCCACGCGTGCCGACGTCGCGCAATCCACCAGAAAGCTGCATTTCCAGCCCTGGGTATTTGCGAGACGAGAACGCCGGTGAAGAGGCCCACGGGCAGCCTCAAACGCGTATGTACTACTGTGACGCGGCTGGGCTATGATGACTAGCAATGAGTACCGATTTTGACGCCGCCTTTGAGAACCTTCCCGCCGATGGGGAGGCGCTGGACTATACAGAATTCACCGACACGCCACAGGGCTTCCGCTCTGGCTTCGTGTCCTTCGTAGGCCGCCCAAACACGGGCAAGTCGACTCTCACCAACGCGCTGGTGGGGCAGAAGATCGCCATCACCGCGAACCAGCCCGAGACCACCCGCCACCCCATCCGTGGCTTGGTACACCGCGAAGACGCCCAAGTTATCGTCGTGGATACGCCGGGCCTGCACCGCCCGCGCACGCTGCTGGGCGAGCGTCTCAATGAGGTAGTCAAGGACACTTATGCCGATGTGGATGTCATCGGCCTGACCGTCCCTGCCGATGAAAAGATTGGCCCGGGTGACCGCTGGATTCTGGAAAACGTCCGCAAGGTAGCGCCGAAGACCCCAATCATCGGAATCGTGACCAAGCTGGATAAGGCCAGCAAGGATCAGGTCGGCGCGCAGCTTTTGGCGCTGCATGAGTTACTCACCCAGGAGGATCCGCAAGCGGTAGTCATTCCGGTCTCCTCCAAGGAGGGCGTTCAGCTTGATGAGCTCGTGCAGGTCATCGTGGACCAGCTGCCAGAAGGCCCGAAGTTCTACCCCGATGATCACATCACCGACGAAGAGCAGGAAAAGCGCATCGCCGAGCTCATCCGCGAGGCCGCACTGTCTGGTTTGAAAGACGAGCTGCCGCACAGCGTGGCCGTCGAGGTTGATGAGATGCTGCCCGATGAGACTCGCCCCGACGTCATGAACGTCCACGCGGTGCTTTACCTGGAGCGCCCAGGCCAAAAGCGCATCATCGAGGGCAAGGACGGCCGCCGCTTTACCCGCATCGTGGGCACCGCCCGCAAGGAGATCATCCAGCTGCTGGGCCAGAACGTCTACCTTGACCTGCGCATCAAGGTGCTCAAGAACTGGCAGTCTGACCCGAAGATGCTGGGCCGTCTCGGCTTCTAAAACCCAAGGCTTAAAAATCTAAGTATGCCGAGGGAGAATTTTCGCGACCGCGCCTTGGTCATCCGCAGCTATGACTTCGGCGAGGCCGACCGCGTTATCGTGCTGCTTACCCGCAGCCATGGCTTGGTGCGCGCGGTGGCCAAGGGCGTACGCAGGACGAAGTCGCGTTTTGGTTCGCGCCTCCAGCCCTTTGTGAACCTGGATGTGCAGCTGTATCCCGGCCGGAATCTATACACGATTTCGCAGGCCGACACCGTGGACTTTTTTGGCGCCGCCATTATCGGTGACTATGAGCGCTATACTGCCGCCTGCGCCGCACTTGAATCTGCCGAGCGCCTGGCCTTCGCAGATTCTGACCAAGACCCGTTCCTTTATAATGCGCTGGTCGCCACGTTACAGCGCCTGCAGCACGACGATCCGCTCCTGACGCTGGACCAATTCCTACTTCAGGCAATGGCGCACGCCGGCTGGGCGCCGGGGCTTTTCGATTGCGCGCAGTGCCAGAAGCCCGGCCCGCATCATGCTTTCCACCCGGCCGTTGGCGGCGCGACGTGCCACGAGTGTCGCCCGCCAGGCGCCGCCGAGGTGGACCCGGAGACGTTGCATCACATGTGGTTGCTTGCGCATGGACACCCCACGAGCCCTACCTTTGAGCAGCGCGGGGAGGCGCATCAACTCATCCGCGCGCATCTGCAGTGGCATTTGGAACGCAAGGTTACCGCGTTAGGGGTCATGGACCAGTAAGATAAGGCGCGTGATTACGCCAGATCCGAACCGAGTTTTAAACCCGCCTGCCATCCCTCAGGAGTTTCTGCCCCAGCACATTGCGCTGGTCATGGACGGAAACGGCCGTTGGGCCGAGGAGCGTGGCATGAAGCGCACCGAGGGGCACCGCCGTGGTGAGGCAGTGCTTCTCGACGTCGTCGATGCCTGCCTTTCCATGAACATCCCGTACCTTTCGGCTTATGCCTTTTCCACGGAAAATTGGCGCCGCAGCCCCGAAGAAGTGCGCTTTTTGATGGCGTTTAACCGCGATGTGCTGCGTCGCCAGCGCGAGTGGCTTAACGAGAAGGGCGTGCGTGTGGTCTGGGTGGGCCGCCGCCCGCGCCTGTGGCGCTCCGTCATCAAGGAGCTCGAGACCGCACAGGAGCTGACCAAGGACAATACGCGCATGACGCTGGCGATGTGCGTGAACTACGGTGGGCGCGCCGAGCTTGTCGACGGCGTTCGCAAGCTCGCCGATCAGGTGGCCAAGGGTGAGTTGAAGCCGAGCGCGATTAACGAGGCGTCGCTAAGCGCGGCGCTCTATGATCCCACCATGCCGGATGTGGATCTATTCCTGCGCCCGTCGGGGGAGAAGCGCACGTCGAACTTCCTGCTGTGGCAGTCGGCATACGCGGAGATGATCTACCAAGACAAGCTCTTCCCAGATTTCACTCCGGAGGACTTGTACGCCGCGGTAGAAGAATACGCGCGGCGGGATCGTCGTTTCGGCGGTACAAAATAGCTAAAGCTATTTGTTACGTGGTGCTGCCTAGCTTGCGCGGCAATTGGAGCAGATGCCGAAGATTTCGGCATCGTGGCCGGTTAGCTCAAAGTCGTGCTCGGCAGCCACGTTGGATGCCCACTGCTCGATGGGGCCGCCGTCGATTTCCTCGGTGCGGCCGCACTTGGTGCATACCAAGTGATGGTGGTGGTTAGCGGATTCGCAGTGGCGGTAGAGCGTTTCGCCAGAAGGCATGTGAAGCGCGTCCACTGCATCAATGTCGGAGAGGGATTGCAGGGTGCGGTAGACCGTGGTCAGGCCTACTTTGTGCTCGCGGTCTTGCAACGCCCGGTGAATGTCTTTTGCCGAGGCGAACTTATCTAGTTCACGCAGAACCTCAACAACTGCGGTGCGCTGCTTGGTGTTGCGAGCCCCAAGCTTAGGGATGCTTTCATGGAGAGCCATGACCGCTAGTTTATCAATTAGTTTCCAATAAAGTTAATGGTTAAACAGTGCTGCAGCCTGCTCCAACAAAGGAAGCACCTCGGGAGAGGCCAGCGAGTAGCGCACTTCGCGGCCTGAACGCTTGGAATCGACGATTCCGGCATCTTTTAGTACGCGCAGGTGTTGGCTGATTAGCGGCTGGGATTTGCCGGTGGCGGCCACCAGCTCGTGAACGTAGTGATCGTGGCGGTTAAGGGCTAATACCAGGGTGATGCGCAGGGGTGAATCTAAAGCGCCAATGATGCGGGTAGCGGCGTCGATGTCGAGTGTGTGAAGCGCCGTGGAGGGCTGCGTCATGCAGATCACCTTCAATCCAATTTCTGTTAATCGCTTGAAACAGTACGATACCCCACATCTTGCACAGTGTTGTATAAAATACAAAATTTATTTTCACCCCTCCGCCCACAGGCGGAAGGAGGCAGGATAGACTAGGAACATTGTTCACGGCTGTCCCTTAACAGAGGAGTCTTTTTTAACCATGGCAAGCGTCATCGATACCGTTGTAAGCCTGTGCAAGCGCCGCGGATTGGTCTACCAGGCAGGTGAGATCTACGGCGGTTCGCGCTCTGCGTGGGACTACGGCCCCCTCGGTGTGGAGCTGAAAGAAAACATCAAGCGCCAGTGGTGGCGCCACATGGTGCAGTCCCGCGAGGACGTCGTGGGTGTTGATACCTCCGTCATCCAGCCGCGCCAGGTCTGGGTTTCCTCCGGTCACGTTGAGGTCTTCACCGATCCGCTGGTGGAGTCCCGCCACACGGGCAAGCGTTACCGCGCTGACCACCTGCTGGAGGCATACGAGGAAAAGCACGGCCACGAGCCTGCAAACGGCCTAGCAGACATCAACGATCCTGAAACCGGCCAGCCGGGTGACTGGACCGAGCCGAAGGCATTCTCCGGTCTGCTCAAGACCTACCTGGGACCGGTTGATGATGAGCAGGGTCTGCACTACCTGCGTCCGGAGACCGCACAGGGCATCTTCGTTAACTTCAAGAACGTGAGGACTTCCGCTCGTATGAAGCCGCCTTTCGGCATCGCGAACATCGGTAAGTCCTTCCGTAACGAGATCACCCCGGGCAACTTCATCTTCCGTACCCGCGAGTTCGAGCAGATGGAGATGGAGTTCTTCGTCAAGCCGGGCGAGGATGAGCAGTGGCACCAGTACTGGATTGATGATCGCTACAACTGGTACGTGGACCTTGGTATCAAGGAAGAAAACCTGCGCCTGTACGAGCACCCGAAGGAGAAGCTGTCCCACTACTCCAAGCGCACTGTCGACGTCGAGTATGCATTCGGCTTCACCGGCTCCAAGTGGGGCGAGCTCGAGGGCGTGGCTAACCGCACCGACTATGACCTTTCGGTTCACGCGAAGGGCTCCGGCGAGGACCTGTCCTACTACGACCAGACCACCGAGGAGCGCTGGGTGCCATACGTCATCGAGCCGGCAGCCGGCCTAGGCCGTTCCATGATGGCCTTCTTGGTCGATGCATATGACGAGGAAGAGGTGCCAAACGCCAAGGGTGGCACCGATAAGCGTGTGGTCCTTCGTCTGGACCGCCGCCTTTCCCCGGTCAAGGTCGCGGTTCTGCCGCTTTCTAAGAAGGAAGAGCTGTCCACCCCAGCCCGCGAGCTGGCTGCCAAGCTGCGCCAACACTGGAACGTTGACTTTGACCTCTCCGGTGCCATCGGCCGCCGCTACCGTCGTCAGGATGAAATCGGCACGCCTTTCTGCGTGACCTACGATTTCGATTCCCTGGAAGACGGCGCAGTTACCGTCCGCGAGCGCGACACCATGGAGCAAGAGCGCGTCAAGATCGACGAGCTCGAGGCATACCTGGCCGCCCGCCTCATCGGCTGCTAAAGGCCAAGTAAAGAAGAAAGTAGCGATGCAATACACCAGCTGGGACCGCACTGACAGCCAAAAGCCTGTCCTGCTGAAGGAGGATGGGCCCCTGGCCTTCGGCGTCTTTTCTGCAGATCAGGCAGAAATTGACGGCGAGGTTTGGCAGCTAGCGGCGGACCCGAAAGAAGGCGCCACGGCCCGCGTGGATAGCCGCGTCTATACGCTGCAGGGCCCGCTGGGCCGCGCCAAGCGCCTAGAGGCGGATGCTGCTGGCCGCGAGTTTTCCTTTATCAACGAAAACGGCGGCGATTGGATTATTGAAGACGCCGTCGGTTACAAGGTCGCGCAGTTTTCGACAAAGAATTCCGGCGTGCGCAAGGCCATCTTGGAGTTCGACGCGGAGCCCGAGGCCGCCGCGCTAAACGACGCCGAGATCATCGCCTTGAGCTGGTTTACCCGTCTCATTCTGGAGGCCAAGACCCGCGGCATGGCGGTACCCGTCATTGCCACGCTGGGGCTTGCCTCCTTGGTGGCGCTGCTTTCCCTTTTCGTGTTCTAGGCATTAAGCGATACTCGTGAGTACAGAACACCGGCATTGGACGTGGGCCGAAGATTGCCTGCGTGATGAAGAAGGAACCGTATGGGCCACGGTGCGCGCTGACGTGCTGAACGTCAATGAATCCCAGCTGGCTTCGGCGCAGGAGCGCATTTTGCTGGAGCACTCCATCGACAGCGGCAGCAGGCGTTTCTGGGTGCGCGGCACGGCCACCACGGGCCAGACTCTGCACGTGGGGCAGCAGGGCGTATCAATCAGCCATATGCAGGCCAAGTGCATGGGCCGTGAGTACACGCTGGATAGGCCTAACCCTTTCCGCAGGGAGCGCCGCATTTATGACGCTTCCGGAAACGAGATTATCCGCACTCGCCCCACTTTCAAGGGCGTGCTGGAGATTACGGATATGCGGCCGCAGCAGGTGCCGGACGTCGACGCCGCGTTTTTAACCTATTGCTGCGCGCTTGTCGACGCCCCGAAGCGCCGGCGGATCTAGAAGGAACCGCCGCGGAAGCCACCGCCCCCGCCGCCGGAGTTTCCGCCGAAACCGCCGCCAAAGCCACCATGGCTGTGGCCGCCGCCGAGCATCTGGCCGATGACCATGCCGGTGATGATGTCTCCCGCGGTGGAGCCGGCAGACTGGACCTGCTGGCGGCGCTGATAAGAGTTGATGTCCTGCTGCGCGGTTCGCGCCGCATTTTGTGCGGCGTTAGCGGCTTGGCGGGAGGCGTCGATGGCGTTGCGCAGATCGGAGTTTTTCAGCTGCATGGCTTGGGCGTGCAGGCGTTTGGCGTCGGCAAGCTGGGTGCGGGCGGTGGCACCCACCACGCGGCCGCGGGTGGAGATGACGTCCTCGGCGGCCTGGATTGCGGCCTGCGCGGAGTGCATCTGCTGGTTGTATAAGTCGAGCTGGCGGGCACGGGTGGCGGTGGCTTCGCGGACGGAATCGAGGCGCTCGTCGAGCTCGGAGTCGAGGGTAGTCAACGCGGTGTAGTGGCCGAGGGGGTCGCTGGCCTGGCCGGTTTCGGCCGCAGTGACGGCGTCATGGGCGCGCGCGGTGACGTCGTCGAGTGCCTGCCAATCGGCCGCAGTGCCAAGCTTTTTGCCTTGCTGCTCCAACTGGCGGGCCTCGTCCACCTCGCCGCGGACCTCAGCGATGAGCGCGGCAAGATTCTGCTTGGCGGCCGCGAGGTTGGACTCGGCGTGCTCGACGCCGGAAAGGAGGCGGTCTGCCACCTCGATGGCGTGCTCGGCCTCGCGGATGAGGGCCACCAGGCCGCCTTGCTGGCCGGCAGGTGCCGCGGCGAGTTCACGGCCACGGTCGAGCTGCTTTTCCGCCTCGCCCACGGAGACTTCTGCCATGTGTGGGTTATCGGCAATGGAGTCCAGCGCGCCCGGGTGGTCTTCCTGCAGTTGTGCCAGAATCTGCTGGGCCTGCGGGATGCGGGCGCGCACGTCCACGCTGCGGCGCGTGAGCTCGTCTAGTTTGGAATCGGCGTTGATCAGCAGATCGCGCATTGCGGCGAAATCCGCGGCTTGGGCATCCAAGGCATCATCGGCCTGGCCGCACGAGGAGATGATCTCGATGAGCATCTGGCGGCGCTCGGCCTCGGATTCTGGCGCGGCGTCGTCAAGCCGGCGCTGCATAGCAAAGGCCTTCTGCAAGGTGGAGGTGGAGTGGTTCATCGCGCGGGTGAAAGGACGCGTGCGCTCGGGGCCGAACTCGGCGGTGGCGATGTCGAGCTCCTCCTTGCCGCGGCGAATGGACTCATCGGTAGAGACCAGCTCCTCGCGCGCCAAGGAATCGAGCGTTGCGGTATCGAGCCTGTTCAGCGAATTCGTATCGCCCGGCTCGATGGCGCGCGCTGACTTGAGCGTCTCCGCGGAATCTTTCTTGGTCTTGCGGCGGCCTGCCAACCATATGCCGCCGCCGGCCAGCGCCAGGGCACCGGCACCGCCGGCTAGCCAGCCGGCGCCTGAACCAGAGTCAGCGGAGCTAGAACTAGAAGAACCCTTCCCGCGGCCCGAGGCAGCTGCGACTAACTCCAAAGCAGAACCGCCTAAGTCATCGTCTGCCAGGCGTGCTGAAGCTGCTTCATACATGGCATTCAGCCGGCTCTTTGGCCAGGCCCCACCCGTTTGCACGCCGACCTTGCGGTCTTCGACGGAGACAACATAAATGGCGGAGTTCGGGCCCTTGGAGGCGACGAATTGCTGCGCGAAGTCTTCCGCGGAGCCAGACAGAGTCTTTTCAAAGACCACGTAGAGTACCAGGCCCTCGTTCTTCTGCAGCGTCTTGATTTCATCTTCCATCTGGTCTTTTTCCTCAGCGGAGAGCACCCCAGAGTTGTCAGTGACCTTAGAAGTAATGCTGGAGGGGGCAGCCTGCGCTAGCACCGCCGGCGCGTTGCTGTGGGGTGGTGTTGCTGCAAAAGCAGTAGGCTGCGATAGCCCTACGATGAGTGCCGCTAGGACGGCTGAACCGATACGCGCAGAAGAAGTCATGCCCACCAGAATACCGTTAGGCTAGTGCAAATGAGACGCGTTAGCTGCTGCAGGAAAGCACGGAAATCCCGGGAAAAGATTGCCCAGAAATTTAATCTGGTGGAGCCTGAAGCACAGGCAATCATCGTGCTCGGCGCGGCTCAATACGATGGCAGGCCCTCGCGCATCCTGCAGGCACGCCTCGACGAGGCCCGCCGCATTGCGGTTGCTACACCGGGCGTGCCCATCGTTACCGTCGGTGGCAAGTTGCCCGGGGATCGCTTCACCGAGGCAGAAGTCGGCGCCAAGTACCTTAGAGGCCACGCCACTGTGTTGCCCGTGCCGGAGGGCAACGACACCGTGGAATCCCTGCGCGCCATCCGCCGCAGGCATGGCTTCGAGCGCGTCATCATCGTGACCGACCCGCTACATCGCTTGCGCGCCTGGCTAATCGCCCGCGACGAGGGGTTTGCGGCACGGGTGGTCGGTGCAGCCGGCTATCCCACGCCCACCTTCGCGCCGCCGTGGTGGCGCTATTTGGCCCACGAGTTGGGCGGCCTGGTGGTCTTCGGCGCGCGGAAGGTACTAGGGGAGGAGCTAGCTGAGCATCTGCGCAGCGGTCTACACCGCTTCGAGGGGCTCATCCGCCCGACGCGACGCGCCCGGCACGAAGAAATTCGCAATAAAACCGGGAAATAAAGCGCCTTGCCAGCGGCTTTTTGAATGTTTTGCCAGCTATCGCAGGAAATTCCCAGTTGATTTTGGTGGCAAAACCACTTCCTGCTTGCTAGCGTGGTTAATGCAAGTTGCGCATATCGAAAGGAAAACTCATGTTGGACATCATCAACAACGTCTTCAACCTCGTAGCAGACACCCTGCAGGCACTGGTTAACCTGCCTTTCTCCTTCGCTGACAAGCTTTCCAGCGCTTTGTCCAGCAAGTAAGCTCGGATAGCGGTTAAAGCTCCTGCCCAAGGTTTCCCTTAATAAGGGAGACTGGGGCAGGAGCTTTTGCTTTGCAATGGCAGCCAGACACCCCTGCCAGAATCAGAAAAGTACAAGCTCGTTGCGCCTACACTGCACTATGTGAGCTATTCCTATACCCCGCACGACGCCGCCCGCCTCTTCGACGAGAGCCCCAAGGGCTCCGTGTTTAGTGGCAAGTCTGGCTCGGCCGACGAGGATCGCCGTGGCGCCTTCGCCCGCGACCGCGCCCGCGTGCTGCACTCTGCTGCTTTGCGACGCCTCGCTGACAAGACGCAGGTGGTTGGCCCCCACGACGGCGATACGCCCCGCACGCGGCTGACACACTCGCTGGAGGTGGGCCAGATTGCCCGCGGTATCGGCTCTGGGCTGGGGCTTGACCCAGACCTGTGCGACATGGCCGGCCTGCCCCATGACATCGGGCACCCGCCGTATGGCCACAACGGCGAGAACGCGCTCAACGAGGTAGCGGATATCTGCGGCGGCTTCGAAGGTAACGCGCAGACCCTGCGCATCTTGGCTCGTCTGGAGCCGAAGGTGGTCGATGCGGAGGACAATTCTTTTGGGCTGAACCTCACGCGCGCCGCATTGGACGCGGCGTGCAAGTACCCGCGGACCAAGACCAATCCGGATGGCAGCGTGAACCGCAAGTATGGCTGCTACGACGAGGACGCCCACATCTTGGCCTGGCTGCGCGAAGGACACGAAGACTCCCGCCCCTCGATGGAGGCACAGGCGATGGATTGGTCCGATGACATTGCCTACTCGGTCCACGACGTCGAGGATGGCATCGTTTCGGGTCGCGTTTCCCTCGCCGTGCTCTGGGACTTGGTGGAGCTGGCTGCCCTCGCGGAGAAAGGCGCCAAAGCTTTCGGCGGCAGCGCGGACGAGCTTCTCGACGCCGCGGATTCCCTGCGTGCCCTGCCCGTCATCCAGCAAGTCAGCGAGTTCGATTCCTCACTGCGCGCCTACACCACGCTGAAAAAGATGACTTCGGAGCTAGTGGGCCGCTACGTTGGTGCCACGGTGCAAGCCACCCGTGAGGCCAATGGCCCGGAGATGGTTTTGGGGCGCCAGCAGGGCAACCTTGCCGTGCCAGCGCGCGCGGCAAATGAGGTCAAGCTTTTAAAGACCATCGCGGTGCTCTACGTGATGGATGAGCCGGTGCACTTGGCGCGTCAGGATCGCCAGCGAGAGCGCATCTACCGCGTTTTTGATTATCTTTCCGCCGGCGCACCGGGCGCCCTCGACCCGATGTTCCGCCTGTGGTACAACCGCGCTGAATCGGATGCCGAGCGCCAGCGGGTCATTGTGGATCAGATCGCCTCGATGACCGAGTCCCGTTTGGAGCGGCTAGCGCGCCAGACCGCGGAGTTTTCTGGGTTTATGGGGTAATAGTGCGTGGCCGATACCTCAATCCATAATCCAATCTCTATGCAGCTTTTTAGACGGATTCAGCGTTAAGAGAGGGACTCCCCAAACCTCGTTTTGTTCCGACATTATGGGAACGCCCAGTTCGTGGAAAGCAACCCAGCGCAATGGAAAGTCATTGAATCTGTAAGCGATCCAGCTCGTCGCTGAGAGATACCAGGAATCGGGGTGGAGCGTATGGTTGGCTTTTATCTGTTCCTTGGTTTCCATGAGTTCTATGGAGTGGGAGCCAGACCGCAGCGCCATGCCGACATCGATGCCGAAAATCGAATTGTCAAGTTTCGCGCACCATTCAGGTTGCTAAATGGTGCGCGAAAGTCCCGCAGCTGAAGACTTTTTCTTGTCCTTACACGGAGAGATTGTGGACGAGGCGAAGAGAAACCGCCAACGGCGTAGAACGAGGAGCTGACAAATTGACTGTCATGCTCATCGTTACAGTTACCAGCTGGAATGTCTCCGTGGCGCTGGGCACCCTGACTCTGGAGGAGACACCTTAAATCCAAGCTCTTGAAGGGCCTTCATCGCCACTGCAGGGTTATCTCGAACGGCAGCTTGTAGCTGAATATCAAACCATGAATTGCGCGAAAGTTTCAGAGCCTTCTCCCAACCTTCATTTCTCTGAAAGCCGCACTCTTCAATCGTGAAATACAAGAAGTCTTCGAGTGAAGGCCGAAACCGATGACCGCCGACAGGAATGTGGAGAGCCTTCAGATTTCCGTCTTTGCGAGGGTCATTTTTCTTTGTCTTGCCGTTTTCATTAGCGCAGGGCTCAACAAGCCGCCGATCCCAGAAAATGGATATGTGCTGCTGGTGCGCGCTCTTTCTCACGTTCGTATTCAAATTTAATTGCAGATTGAGTGTGAACACGAATCTCGAATGCGCTGTTCCTGACGGTTAAGAACTTCGAATCGCGATCCTGCGTGAGTTTGTATTCCACAACTAGGGCATAAAGATCGCTGCGTTCTGATTCGACTCGCTTTTCTGCTGAGGTTGTTTTCCGTCCGTAGTAGAGCGGTGCTAATACCGACAAAACGAAGATGCCGTTGCTTTCATTGAGTATGAAATCGGCATCTAAATCGTTGTCTGAAACAGGTAGTGCAGCTTTGATCGTTGAATGTACTTCGTCCGCGAAATCTCGTGCTGCGTCCTCCCCGAAGATTCTCGGGTGTGGGTATTCACTCATCGAGGTCGAGCATCATTTCGACACGGCGAAGCTCATCATAAAGCTCACGCTCTTCAAGAGTGAGACATCCCATGGAGGCTAGGTCTCGCAGATCGCGTCGAGTGATTGGTTGTCCCTCTATAGAAGAGTACTTATCCACGAGCTGATGAGTGAGCATTTTTCTACGAGTTTGCAATTCTGAATTGTTTGTTCGACTGATGGTCAATGACATGGTGTACCTCCTCTAATTTGATTATCTCGCAATCTACATGTGGGGGTAGACATTGTGAGTTGATGAATTCGAACAAATCTAAGTCCATTCGAAAATCCGAGCTGCGATTCCAGATAAAACTACATTTTAACCGCGTATTCTGGGCCATCGCATTTTCTTTTTATTTGCAGAAATGAGACGTAGACACGGCACCCCTGTTGACTGAAGAGTGAGGTTAGAGTTTTGGTTGGAAGTCTTACTACTTACTGCGCTTTGACTGGTATGGGCAGGTGAACTTGGAGCTCCCAGTGCAAGAAGATCAGCGGAAGAGACGAACGCCGTTGTCCCCAAGCACCTCGAGAACCACCGCGGTGTCAGTGGTGGACAGCTTCCATGCTGAGGACACGATGGTTTCCACTTTGTGCTCGCGCAGGAAGTCCGCCAAGTCGTCGAGGTTGTGCGGGGCAGTGCAGGTATTGCAGCCACGGATGGTGCCGAGCGCGGAATACAGATCTGCGCGGCTTTCAAGCGGCTGAGTGATTAGAACTTTGGAGAGATTATTCAGCATCGGGGATCTCGCAGAAGGATTCGTAGTGATCGTCGGTGTAGTACCAGACATCGGGGTCGGTTTCGCTGCCGCCGCCGGTGACGATGCGCTTGGCGCCGCGGTGGTTTAGGCCGGGCGAATCCACGGTGTATTCGCGGTAGTAGTTCTTGGACTCTTTGGGCAGTACGCCCTCGTAGTTTCCAAAACGCTTGTTGTCATTATCCGGATGGTCGTAGGGGCCGCCCGCCAAGATATCCTCGGCCGTTTCTTCTGCTTCCTCGGGCAGGGTATCCATCGCGCACGAGGCGTAGTGCCCGGAGAAATTTGCGGCGTTGGATGATGAAGCGGAGCTTGCAGTTGAACTCGTGGACTGCGAGCTACCAGAATCACCGCCAAGGTCGATTCCGAAGTAGCCAGCGGCTGCGACTAAGAGCAAGCTGCCGAGGACGGCTAAGGGCTTCTTCTTGGAGGAGGGGGGATTGGCCATACCCCCATCTTTGCAGGGATTTTCCTGCAATGAAAATCTAGCTAGCACTGGGAAAACACTCGGACCTTCTGCATTTTCCAGGTTTGGCTTTTGCCGCTTTTTGTCTACCCCAAGGGCGGGTAAATTTCTGTCCTTTCCAGCGGCTTTTCCATCTGTAGTTGTTGGGCAACTGTATCTGCACCCCAAGGCAAGCCAGCAACCTACAAGCGGGGTAGTCTTTAGCGCATGGCACAAGGCAGAATTCCGGAGAGCGACATCCAAGCAATCCGTGAACGCGCGCCTTTGGAAGAGATCGTGGGCGAGTATGTACAGCTCAAACCAGCTGGTTATGACTCCTTGAAGGGGCTGTCGCCCTTCAAGGAAGAGAAAACGCCTTCCTTCCACGTGCGCCCGCAACGCGGTTATTATCACTGCTTTTCCACGGGCAAGGGTGGCGATGTTTTTAGCTTCCTGATGGAAATGGAGCAGGTCTCTTTCCCCGAAGCAGTCGAGGCGGTGGCTCAAAAGATTGGCTACCACATCAATTACCAAGGCGGCAGCACCGGCAATCGCAACGAAAAACCTGGCACTCGGCAGCGCCTTATCGCGGCGAACAAGGCGGCACACCAGTTCTACCGAGAGCAGCTAGAGACCCCGCAAGCAGCCAAGGCGCGCGAGTTCCTACTCGATCGTGGCTTTGGCCGTGAGATCATCTATGACTTTGAGTGTGGTTATGCCCCGGAGGGGTGGGACACTGCCACCAAGCACCTTCTGCGCATGGGCTTTTCCTTTGAGGAGCTAGAGGCTGCTGGCATTTCCAAGATGGGCAAGCGCGGGCCTATTGACCGCTTTCATCGGCGCCTGCTGTGGCCCATCAAGGACCTTTCGGGCAACGTCATCGGCTTTGGCGCCCGCAAGCTTTTTGAGGATGACAACCTGGGCAAGTACATGAACACGTCCGAGACCATGCTCTACCACAAGTCCAAGGTGCTCTTCGGCCTGGATTTGGCCAAGCGCAACATCGCGGAAGCACACCAGGCGGTGGTGGTGGAGGGCTACACCGACGTCATGGCGATGTATGCCGCGGGCGTGAAGACCGCCGTGGCCAGCTGTGGCACCGCGTTCGGCGGCGATCACCTGCAGGTCCTGCGCAGGTTGATGCTGGATGATTCCTACTTCAACGGCGAGCTCATCTACACCTTCGACGGTGATGAGGCGGGGCAGAAAGCCGCGATGCGCGCCTTCCAGGGTGAGCAATCTTTTACTGGTCAGTCCTTCGTTTCCGTGGCCCCTGAGGGCATGGACCCTTGCGATCTGCGCCTGGCCAAGGGCGACGCCGCGGTGCGTGAGCTCATCGCGGACCGCATCCCGATGTTCGAGTTCGTCATCCAGTCGGTGCTTAGCGAATACCGCATCGATACCGCAGAGGGGCGTCTGCAAGCATTGCGTCGTGCGGTGCCCGTGGTGGCACAGATTCGCGACGCCCCGCTGCAGCGTGAGTACGCCCGCCGCCTAGCTGGCTGGGTGGGTTGGCCCAACCCGGAGGAAGTCCTGCAGCAGGTCCAGCAGGAGGCTCGCCGGCCTAAGAAAAAGGACAAGAAGGCACGGCTTGCCGACGCCCCGATCAAAGCCGGCACGCCCGCTCCCGCACAACAGAACACTCCGGTCTTCCACGTGCCAAGCCCCCGTGAGACCCACCTGTGGCCGCAGCGGGAGGCCCTAAAGCTGGCCTTGCAGTACCCGGGCCTTGCCGGTTCTTACTTCGACGGGATTACCGCCGATGCGTACTCGAACGAGTCTTACCGCATCATCCGCGAGGCAATCTCTACTGTCGGTGGCGTTGCTGCCGGCGCCAACCTGCCCAGCGTGGAATGGATCGCCGCTGTGGCAGGGGAGATGCTCGATCTCACTGCGCGCAACTTTGTCAGTGAGCTTGCCGTGGAACCCATCAAGGTGGGCGATGAGTCCGATCCCAAGGCTTGGGAGGTTTATGCTGACAGCGTGCTTTCCCGCCTCCAGGAAGCCCGCGTGGGCGACCAAGTAGCCCAAATCAAGGCCCAACTAGGTCGCATGCGCCCCTCCGACGACGAGCAAGCCTATAACTCGCTCTTCGCCGATCTCGTCGCCCTTGAGCAGGCCCGCCGCGAGCTCAATGACAGGGCATTCCGTGGGCCGCAGCCTAATTAGTCTTCGTCGGGCTCGTAGATACGGTCGTGGCCGTCTAGCTGGTTTCCTTTGATGCGGCGGCCGCGGCTTAGATCCTTTACCTCTTTCATGCGGGGTTCTGGATCGAGCTTGTTTGCCACTGCCTTGCGGGTGGCGTTTACTGCGTTCTTGGTGACGGGGGAGTTGATCGCTTTTTCGTACGCGCCCTTGATCTGGTGATAACGCTTGCGGCCGGCCTTGGTACCAAAGACATAACCTGCGGCGGCGCCTACTACGAACTGGATCATGGTTGGAGTATCTCACCCTTCAGGTAGTGATTTAACGCTAATAACCTCACCCAGCCTACCTGTATCGGTGGTGTAGTGGTGGGTACCCTCATTGATGAAATTTATTGTGACCGCTTCCCAACGCGGGTAAAGCACGATAGCTTAAAGACGTGACCGCTCGATCCTGTCTCCCGCAAGCGGCATCAGCCGCAATAGCCATCGCCGCCCTGACCACGGCCGCCATCGGTGTTGTTCCTGTCAGCTCGGATTCGAACGAAGATAAAGTAAGCAGCGTCCGGAGCTAAGCCCAACTCGGCTAAGGTCCTCACTTTGCCGCAAAAGATCATCTTTTAGCCGGAAAAATTTAACTTTCTCGCCACCTTATGCAGCTAGCGTTCTGTGCGTTCTTGTTGCTAATTCAATGGAGAAAGTAAATATGGTTCGTCATCGTTATTCGATAGTTGCTACTTCCCGCCGTTCTGTAGCGGCCGCAATTCTGGCAGTGGGTGTAGCGGGTGCAGGCGCACATGTGAATCCTGCGCCAGCTAGTGCACAGTTATCGTCTTCGATGCCAGCGCTTACGGGGGCTGTTACCGGCTCGAGCAGTGGTGCCCCAGCAGTCCAGCATGACGGCGCACCAACCCCAACTCCATTCACCACCGACTACTTGGTTGGCTTTCCTTCCGATGTCTCTTCCTACCAATACGGCGTCTACTGGGAAGTAGTCCGCATGTTTGACCATGTGAAGACCCAGCAGCCAATCATGGATGAGAACCTCGAAAAGGCCATTGCCATCAACAACGCTGCTGCCGATGATCCAGCGCTGATTAAGCGCGCTCAGCAAGATGCGGCTGCCGACACTGACGGCGTGATGCTTGCGGTTTCTGACGCACTGGGTGAGGAGTTTGGCGGCGCTTTCCGCGATGCTCTTGCCGAGCACCGCCTGCCAAAGACGGAGTACCTGTTGGGAAATGGCTACCTAGCTCGTGCGGGCGGACTAGCTAGCTCTACCTTCGCGGAAAAGTACCACTTCAACGTGCGGCGTCCTTTCCAGGTAGCACCCGATGCTATTCACAAGTACAACGACGGTAAGAAGGACTATTACGGCACCACGCCGGCTTTCCCGTCTGGCCATACAAACCAGGCAACGTGGATCACCACGTTGATGGCCCACATGCTTCCGGAGGTCGCACCGCAGCTCGTGCTGCGCGGCGCGGAAGCCGGCAACCACCGCGTGGTCATGGGCGTGCACTATCCGCTCGACGTTATCGGTGGCCGTATGACGGGTCAGGCGGCAGCGGCCGACCGTCTCAACGATCCACGTATGCACGATGCGCTTGACCAAGCAGCAGCCGAAATCCGTGCCGAGATGAAGTGGCGCACTGGCAAGGACATCTCCGAGCTCGTAGCCCAGCAGGCTGATGCGGGTAAGAATTACGCTACCGACGAGCAGGCGGTTGAGCGTTATGCTCCGATGCTGGACTACGGCTTTAAGCCTGCTTATGCCACCGATGCTCCAATGATTGTCCCGAAGGCCGCGCCGGTCCTGCTCGAATCAACCCATCCCGAGCTCACTTGGGAGCAGCGCGCCGAGGTGCTTCGCCAAACCGCAAACCCCGCTGGCCACCCTCTCGACTGGCAGGGCGAAGCAGGCTCCTGGCAGCGCCTAAATCTGGCAAAGGCCATGGCTGCGACGGTAACTGTCAATCCAGATGGAGTAGTTCAAGTCTCTAATTAAACAGATCGCAGGGGGAACCTCCCCCAGTCTTGGTCATACCTGCGCGCGAAGAGACAGAAACGTGTAATCATTGGCGAGACAGCAAATGTTGGTATGACACCTAAAACGCTTTCAAGGAGCACAATGGCTAAGCCGAAAATTATGACTGTGT
Source organism: Corynebacterium sp. HMSC076D02 (assembly GCF_001813815.1). NCBI lineage: Bacteria > Bacillati > Actinomycetota > Actinomycetes > Mycobacteriales > Corynebacteriaceae > Corynebacterium > Corynebacterium sp. HMSC076D02. Next base: position 15,396 of record NZ_KV814045.1, on the reverse strand, counting down.
ACGGTACTCGACCTGAAGCAATCAAGGTCGCACCGGTCATCAAAGCTCTAGAGGCTGATGATCGCTTCGAGTCCGTTGCAGTCTCTACTGGCCAGCACAAGGAAATGCTGGAGCAGGTAAACACCATGTTTGGAATTACCCCCAAGCATGACTTGGGATTGATGAAGCCGGGACAGACCCTCAATGAGATTGTTTCCCGTGCCATTGCCGGCCTCGATGAGATCATCGTTGCTGAGGAGCCGGACGTCATCATTTCCCAGGGTGATACATCAACGGCCATGGCAGCGGCTCTTGCTGGCTTCCACCGCGGTGTGCAGATCGTTCACCTGGAGGCAGGACTGCGTACCGGCAACATCTTGTCCCCGTTCCCGGAGGAAGCAAACCGTAAGATCATCGGTCAGGTTGCAGCCCTGCACCTTGCGCCGACTGAAGGCGCAATGGAGAACCTGCGCCGCGAGGACGTTCGTTCTAAGGACATCGTTATAACCGGCAATACGGTTATTGATGCTCTCCTTGAAGCAGCAACTTGGGACATCGAATTCTCGGATCCAACTCTTGCTGAGGCCGCTAACTCGGACAAGCGTTTCGTTGTTGTCACCACACACCGCCGCGAGAACCTTGACGCGATGAAGGAGATCGGTGGTGCTGTACAGGATCTAGCAAAGGCATATCCGGATACTATTTTTGCGCTGCCGCTGCACCTGAACCCAAAGGTCCGCGAAGCAGTTCTTCCGGAGGTTGAGGCGCTGGAGAACGTCATCATCACGGATCCTCTTCCGTATGATCAGTTCACTAAGCTCCAGAACCGTGCGGCCATTATCCTGACCGACTCTGGCGGAGTCCAGGAGGAAGCACCTTCCTTGGGCAAGCCAGTTTTGGTCATGCGCCAAAACACTGAGCGCCCAGAAGCAGTGGTGGCTGGCACCGTTAAGCTCGTCGGTACCGACCGCAATCTGATCGTGGCGGAAGCGAAGCTTCTGCTTGATGACAATGCCGCTTATTCTGCAATGGCTAATGCCGTTAACCCATATGGCGATGGCAAGGGCGCTCAGCGCGCAGTAGCGGCCATCGCAGAGTTGACCGGGGTAGGCGAGCGCGTAGAAGATTTTTTGCCGGAGGCAGGTTCCTCTAAGGACTCCCAAGGCAAGGAATAACTCGCGCGCCTGCCGGAGAAAGCTGATATATTAAAGGTGTGAAACCTCTGGATATCCGCTGTAACCACCGAGAACGCATGAAAGCTGCAGATTTCTTAGGAGATGCGCTTTCGGCAGGGCAGATTGACCTCGATGATTTTGAGAAGCGTTCGGCCGCCTGCGTAGATGCAACAACCCGCGCTGAGCTTATCGAGCCGCTAGCCGACCTTGTAGAGAACCCAGAAGTTCTCCTTTTTGGGCAGGAACGAAAAAGCGCAAAGGCCTATGCGGGCCAGCAAGAATCTAAAGCCATCGCCAAGGTAGAGCAGGCCATCCGCCAGGTGCAGCCGAGCGTGCAGGAGACCCGCTCTCTTGCGGTGGGGATTTTCGGCGGGTCCACTGTCAGCGGTGGGGCAGTAGCTCATTCCCTGACAGCCCTCGGCTTTTTCGGCGGCGTGGACATTGATCTCACGGGTGTTGCCTTGCATAGTCGTACTACCACCATCGAAGCGGTGGGGGTCTTTGGTGGCGTGGATGTCTATATTCCCGAAGGCTTCCGCGTCCACGTCAGCGGCGTAGACCTTTTTGGTGGGCATGACCTTAAGGTAGAGAACGGCGCCATCCATCCGAATGACCTGCCAGTGGACGCACCAGAAATCAACGTCAACTGCTATAGCCTCTTCGGCGGCGTAGACGTTCACGTGGGGCGCCGCTACAAAGGCTAGAGCGGGGCGTTTAAGTCAAGAACGTGGTTATACACGCTTTTACGGTGCCCCACCCGCTTTGAGCAAGTCCACGCCTTCATTACAGAAATCTCGTCGGCCGCAACCTCAAGAAGGCCCTGCTGGAGCTCGGCGGCACCGATCCGTACATAAGTCTCGATGCCGCCGATGTCACCAAGGCGACTGAGTAAGCCTAGGTCAAGCGCATCATCGTCATGGAGGATATTTGCGATGAGTTTGTTGATGAAATGGTGTGCATCGCCGAGGGAAGGGAACAAGATGTTCCTTCCAACCCAACGAGCACTACCCCTTGCCCTCGCACAACGTCGCAGTGAACCTAGACAAGCAAGTCCAGCTTGCCGTGCACGATGGCGCCACCATCTGTACCGGTAGCGAGCTGCATGGGACTGCGAACTACAACACACTAATCGTGCTTACCGACGCCCGTAGGCTCCGACTCCTACCATGAGGAGTTTTGGCCCCGTGGCCGACTTTGGGCGGCATCAAGAGCGACGGCTATGGCTGCCATCTTTCTGGCTTTGCCCTAGATGAGTTCGTAAACAAGCAGTGCCTGTACACCAACGAGTAAGGCAAAATCCGTTCTAGACCGGAGGCAATCGGGATACATACAAAAGTTCCCGCTTAGGAAAGCGGGATTTTTGCTCCTCCAACTGGGCTCGAACCAGTGACCCTTCGATTAACAGTCGAATGCTCTGCCAACTGAGCTATGGAGGAATATGTGTGCGGAAAGCTGTTGGAAGTGCTCTCTGCGACGTGAAGTAACTATATCTACCTTTCGAGATTGTTACAAATCGCCAGCTCGTGCTGGGTTTTTCAGTTCGGAGGTGTCGGTAAAATTTCGAGGCTTGAAAAGGGGCGAACTTCAGTTGCTTCAACGCTAAAATCGGTAAAGTGTTGCTGTGGTCGAGGTAGGAAGTGGTCACTGATTGAAGATCGTCGTTTTCTCCCAGTTTTGGGCGCCGGAAAATGGGGTGCCCCAAAGGCGCTGGGTGTGGCTTTCTAGGGTTCTAAACGATCTAGGGCACGAAGTTAATGCTATTGCGCCTTTTCCGCATTATCGGATGAACAAAACTTTGGCTGATTCATTCAACTCGTTTAAGAAAATCGGTCTTGCGGAAACCGGAGGGGCTGGGGAAGTTGTATTTCGTAGCCCATTCTTAATTTTGGGAGATTCACTATCTGCAAGAGTCATAGCTCAAGCTGTGAACGCGGTTGGTGCGATTGCTACTGTCGCTGTACGTCAAAAGGAAGTTCGTGAATCTGACGTTGTGTTAGGTACTGTCCCCGCGATACCGACAGCGTTCATCTCGTTCCTTGTGGCGAAAATCTTCCGAAAATCATTAGTGATTGATCTTCGCGATGCTTGGCCTGATCTTTTAGACGTCCGAGAAAAGTGGAATGAATCAACCGGTAAACGATCGTTGCGTGAACGTATTTTCAGCCAGGGGCCGGCTCAGCTGCTTAGCTTTATCGTTAAGCATGCGCTCTTTTATGTGCTAGATCATGCAGATGGAATAGTGGTTACCTCCGAGGAACTCGCTCAAAGTTTGGAGCTGCGTGGTTTAAAGAGTGGAGCAAGATGCCGTCGCATTTTTACGATCCCAAATGTTTTCCCTTCAGCTCCAGGGGTTGAAGACATTGTTCGTCAGGCATCCGAGCATGAAGAGCTCCGGGTTCTTTATGCTGGCACTCTCGGCCGTGCTCAAAATCTACAAAACGCGATCCAAGCCGTTGAACTGGCTAACTCCCGCGGGGCGAACGTGCGGTTACGCTTTGTAGGTGCAGGAGCAGCGCAACCGGATTTGGTTTCTTCGGCAGCTGGTAAGGACTCTGTCGAATTTCTAGAGTCGAGGTCGCTTAGTGAGCTCAAAGAGCAGTATCTTTGGGCCGACACAGCTTTGGTTCACTTAGCCGGCTGGGGGCCGCTAAAGATGGCAGTGCCTTCGAAAACGTTTGAATTGATTTCGCTTAGTCTGCACATAAGCGGCGTGGTCGAAGGCGAGGCAGCAAGATTGATATCAGATTTGGAGGTCGGGACTGTTGTTAAGCCAGATGATCCAGATGCCCTCGCAGAAATGTGGATCGAAATGTTTAATGATCGGTCTCGGCTCGGAGTGGGCACTAAAGGCATTCGATGGCTTGAGGAACAACGAAATGTAAAAGTCCCGATGAAGCTCTCGAAGTTGATGGCTGCTCTAGAGAAAAAGGGGGAAGAGTGACAAACGTAGGTCTTCCACAACTATTCAGGCAGTTAACTTGCATTGCGACTTTTTCTCTTGTCCAAGTTCTCGAGGACCCGAAGGGATTCGGCAGGAAAGTTACTCTTAAGCTGAGCCAATCTCTCTCTTCTTCTGGACAAGTCGATGCTGGTTTCGAGAATCGTCCTTTCTTCCACAATCCTTTCACTAGTTTGGCGAAAGCTTTCGAGGGGAGTCGTTTAGGAGCGGTGTCTGGGGGGAAAGGCACTAACCAAAAGCAGATGATGCCGGCGAAAGGGTTTGTCCCTTTTTTCGAAGAGAAGTTAGAAGTCGGAATTCCACCTTCGCAAAATTGGAAAGCATCAGATTCAGTGACACCGCTGTTTCTGGTGAACAGTTCGCTCCCATACACCCAATCGGGCTATACAATTCGGACCGAACACTTGCTCCGTTCGTTGGCCAAATTATTTCCGGATTATACGGTAGTTACCCGTTTTGGGTACCCGTCGATTATCGGAGAATTTCAATCGAGTCAAAGGAACCCTAGCGTCATTCATAACGTGCCGTTGGTTTACAAGAGGAGCTATAAGAAGAACGTTCAGAATCAGATCGATTTCGTATTAAAACTTTGCAGGGAGAAAGAAATTGATCTAATTCACGTAACGACTGATTTCACTAATGCTCAAGTGGCTGCTGTCGTTGCCCAAAAAATGAATATACCTTGGGTCTATGAGGTGAGAGGGGAGCCTTATAATACTTGGCTCTCTCGTTTTCCTTCGAGTGAATGGGCTCAAAAAAGAGAAAGCGATTTCTACAAGAGCTTTAAACGCAAGGAGCTTGAGGCTTGTCGAGCGGCATCTGCAGTAGTAGTGCTAAGCAATGTGCAAAAGCAATTTTTGATTGATGAAGGCATTGCAGGAAAAAGAATTACAGTAGCACCCAACGCTGTCGATCCGGACGAACCAGATGTACCTTCTGCCGTTTTTTCTGTGAGGGAGCAATTAGGTCTTCCCGGAAACGCACGTGTCGTCGGTGCAATTACTTCTGTAGTTAAGTATGAAGGTCTTGAATATCTGATTCGTTCAATAGATTTTCTGCCCGATGAGGTTCACGTGGTTGTGGTCGGTGATGGAGAGGACTTGGACAGGCTCAACGGAATACGTCTTCAGGTTGAAAACCAATACAAAGTGCATCTGGTTGGACGACGCCCGAAGAGTGAGATGAAGGCTTGGTATTCTGAACTGGATGTTTTTGTGCTACCTCGGATTGAAGCCGAAGTTTGTAGGAACGTCACCCCGATCAAGCCTTTGCAAGCACTTTCATTAGGCGTCCCAGTGGTTGCATCTGATTTGCCTGCGATTAGGGAAGTAACGGGAGGATTTGCTAGGTACGTGGTCCCCGGCTCTGTCAATGCGCTAGTCGAAGGAATTCACGAAGCTCTAGATAACCCAATCGAGTACATGGCAGATGAAAAGTGGTTAAAAGAACGAACATGGAAACAAAGCGCAGCTAGTATTGCAAAATTGTACGATGAAACCATGCGAGCAAAAGGGAAATAATGTCAAAAGTAATTGATGCGTGGAACAACGCCGATTTCGAATTCGTGGCAGCGCAGAAGCTCAGCAGATTTAAGCGCAAAGATATTCGGCTTGCGATTCGGGAATCGCGTTATGCACTTAAATTGATAGATGCCGCCCGTACGGACGGCTCAGTACGTGAACCGGGCTCTTCTACTGATGCTCCAAAAGTAGTGACGATCCTGCATGCAAGCCTGCCGAATCATACAGGGGGTTACACCGGACGTGCACAAGGGCTCCTGAAAGGCTTAGCGGAAAACGGCTTGGAAGTCCGTGCCTACACACGACCTGGATTTTATAACGAGCGAGTTGATTCCAGTGCGGAGTTTCCATTTCCGGTAGATGAAGTTGATGGCGTCAAATACCATCACTTGCCGATAGATGTATCACGTACCAAGGGCGAATTCGAGTATATGGTTTCGTGTATCGCTTGGTATCGAGAAGTATTTCTTGCTGAGCGTCCGAATATTGTTCATCTGAGGTCTACTTACCTTATTGCGTTACCCGCTATGATCGCGGCTCACCAATTGGGAATTCCAGTTCTTTATGAGGTATCAGGACTCTGGGAACTTGTTTACGAAGGACGTGGCCAGACTGGACGTGCACGTCGCACAATTCGATGTGAAGACTTGGTCTGTGAGTATGCAGACCGCATCGTATCGATGAACAATTCAATGGCAAACCTGTTGGCGGAACGCAATTCAAAAGCCATCGAGGTAGGCCTTGTTCCCAATGCAGTGGATGCTCAGCGGTTCGCTGTCATTGATGACCTGAACCGAGTCGATAATTTCAAGTTTGATTTTGGTTACGTAGGTTCTCTGGTCGATTATGAAGGACTTGACAATCTTATCGAGGCAGTTGCTATCGCTAAGAAAAAAAGCAGAACCTTAACAGGAAAGATCGTCGGCAAGGGGCAACAGTACGATTTGTTGAAGGAAAAAGTCGCTGAGTTGGGGTTGGAGCAACAGATTGCACTGCCAGGTCCCGTTTCAGCGGATCAAGCTGTTTTGCAATTCCAAGATGTGAACATCGTGGTGTTGCCGCGTAAAAGTACCCCTGCAACGGAAAACGTTACTCCGTTGAAGCCGTTTGAAGCGATGGCTGCTGGTCGGCCTCTATTGGTTTCGAATGTAGCTGCTTTGGAAGAAGTATCGGGAAATGGCCGATATGCGGAAGTCTTCCAAGAAGGGGATCCTCAGGACCTGGCAAACGCTTTGGTTTCCCTTTTAGACGATCGGCAACGTCAAGAAAAGCTAGTGGTAGAAGCCCGAAAACTTGTAATTGAAAAGCATAATTGGACCTACGTGGCTAAAGCGATGGCCGATGAGCTTCAGGAGTATTCGAGTGTCGTCACAGCGCTTCCAAACGTTGTTTACGATCAAACGATCATGCACAACGGTGACTTAGTGATTTCTTCGATGGAAAGGTAACCATTATGGCAAAGCGAATGACTAAGCGGATGGTGCTTGCTGCGGTGACGTCTCTGGTAGGAGTCGTATTCACTACGGCGTACGCGATTACCGGAAAAACGTGGTTTGAGATTGGTTCGGTCGTAGCCCTATTCGGCGTGCTCTTACTAGGCATTGATGCGGTGGAACGGGGAAATATTCTTGGATTCCGAAAGTTGGAACGAGTCAATAAGAATATTTCAAAGCAGCTAAACGACTTTCGTCTAAAGGCGAATAGCGCCCCCTCTGACTTAAGCCGCACTGAACGCGATGATTTGCGATCACAGAATCGTGAACTGATGCAGACGCTTCAATCAGTGTCGAGGTATGTTTCTGAAAGGGAGCACCTTCAAAGCAGCAAGCGTAAACCGACACCAGCGCAGCTTGACTCGATTCGAGAGCTTATTGAGTGGGCTGAACCGACCACTATCTACTGTTCTTACGAGTGGCGCTCTGAACTGTCTGACGTTGAAAAAGTTGCATTTGAGTCCGGAGACGTGCCTGCCAATATTGATAAGCGTCGTCCGATGATTTTGGTTGATATAGAGGACATTTCTAACTTGCACCGTCAACTTCTGAGTTCTCCAGGGCTGCGTCAATCAATAGTGGTCTTGCGCAAGAACGCAGGCTCGAACTTTGTTGAAAGTTTGAACGGGTTTAAAGAAATTGCTCCGGTCCCCGTGCTCTTTGGAGTTCAGTGCTTTTATCCTGAACAGTACGTTTCGGATAAAAAGTTCTCTAAGCTTCTTTCTTATCAGTAAGTAGGTAGTAATGGAAAATGTAAAACTATCGGATTTTAATCCGAAGATGGCCCCCGTCGAAACGTCTGAAAGCTACTCTGAATACCGAGCGATAGTTGAGGTAGATAAGGTAGCTCTTCCAGTCTTGGTGCGGAAAAGGGCTGGTGGCTCGGATGGTTTAGTAGTTTTGTACAATGGAGCTATTCAACGCTCTAAAGCACCCGATGGCGTGGTATTTCAACGTTCGTCATGGTTGGACGACATTAACGCAGATGTAGTCCAAATTGCTGACCCAACTCTGGTCAAGCACCAAAGATTGCAGATCGGCTGGGGACAATATTCAGCGGAGAATTGGGCTCTCGATAGCTACAAGGCTTTGCTAGACCATGTCCGTTCTGAATTCAAGCTTGCGGAAGTTGTTCACACGGTCCATTACGGAAGCTCAGCCGGTGGATTTCAGGCGGGCGTCGTTGCGACCTTGGATAGAGGAAGCTTAGCTGTGGTGAATAATCCGCAGTTGGATTGGTCTAGGTATAACCTAGTTTTCGTGAAGGCTCTATTGCGGGACGTTTTTGAAGGAGCTGAAGTCGAGAAAATCCTGGAGGAATCTCCATGGCGTGTAAACCTGATCGAGTTTTTCAAAAAACAGAACTATATTCCGCCAATCGAAATCTTGACGAACCTAGCTAGTGATGGGGATTATGAGCAGCAATTGCTTCCTTTCCTTGAAGGACTTCGTCAATTGCACTCCGGTAATCGAACCCCGCGGGTAAACTTCAGGAGCTATGCCGATGCTAATCTTGGCCATAATCCGTTGAGTAAACCTTATACGTTGCGTTTGATAAACGAATCCATCGAGCGAGTACTAAAATAGCGATTTAAAAGTTTTGTTACGTCAAACTGTTTTAGATTCGTTGTGCCCTTTGTCGATGGGGAGATTATCGCTGAAGCGTATCGGTCGAATGAGCTTGGGGACTTCAGCAATTCTCTGGCTAAATCGTGCGGTCTTGGCTACCCGGCACTTCATCATCCGAACTCTGCTACCACTGTTGTTGTCGAGAATGAGCTCGATAAGAGCTATCCAAAAACAACAGCAGTTTCGCAAGGTTCGAGCTCGAGTTGCATCAGGGCATAGCGGAAATGCTTGGACGTACGATCCACGTGTGTTTAACCAATTTCCTAGCGTTTCTTTTAACCGCAAACTAACGAGGCAGACACGTTCTATTGAACGTAAACAGTTGGATTTGCTTGAGCGAATTACTGCTCTTTCAACAGAACTTGATAGACAAGTTCTGAGTGGTAGTACAAGCGATCTTGAAAAGGCTTGCGAAGATAACCTTAATGAGAACGCAATGTACCTAATTTCTGGAAACCACTCAGAAGAGATACACAGAGACAGTTCACCGTTGCTGTCAATAGTGGTTCCAGTCTTCAACAACGGGCGTTTTTTGTTGGGTAAGTGCTTACCGAGTGTCTTAAGTAACCAATTTTTTAGTCAATTTGAAGTACTGCTCGTAGATGATCATTCTTCGGATCACCTAACCCGTACGATCTTGACTTATTTGGAGCGACTTCCAAACTTTAGAGTAATCAGGTTGCAAGGCGCACCAAGCGGCTCTGCTTCACGGCCTCGAAACATCGGAATCGAATGTTCGAGGGGGGAGTACGTCACCTTTTTAGATCCGGACAACGAAATTAGCTCCGGAGGATACGATCGTCTTTTGTTGCTTGCGCAAGATAACCGGAAAAGCGAATTCGTCACTGGTTATCAGAAGAAGATTCAAACGGTAACCACGGAAACTGGAAGGCATGTTCTCTATGGCTCTCTGGTATTGGATGAGCCGCGAAAAGCGCTTTTTTCTGGAAAGCGCTTCCCCGTTGTGTCGACTCAAGCCTGTGTAATCAAGAGATGCATCTTAGCCGATAGCAATATTAGGTTCGTTGAAGAGGCGGTCGGACAAGATACGCTATTCGGGTGGCAAATAGTGCTTGCTGCTAATTCCCCAATCGTCACCAGCAGAGCCCATCTCATCTATTATGCTGGCCGAAATGACTCCGTCACGAACTCAATCGATGTCAAGTATTTCTTGAGAGCAGAGAAGAGAGAGAAGGCACAAGCTGCGTTTCTCCGTCGGGTCGGTCTTTTAGACGATTATCGGGCGTATCATCTTAGCTTTTACTTCCGACATTGGTATCTTGTGAAGCTTAGAAAAGTACCTCTAGATGAGGTCGGCGAAGTGAAAAAGGTTCTGGCTCGAATCGCTGAACTATACGAAATGTAGATGTGTTTGAATACAATTGATGTAGCTTTCGGTCCGCCATCTAAATAGCGGGTTCAAAGGCGTGTACATCGTTTGAAAGGCTTTCATTTGAGGGACGAACAAGAACTCGAGGCTGTAGCTAAGTTAGCAGCGGAGTCTAGCCCGGATTCAAATACCGTGCTGGCGGACGATACAAACCTAAATTTCACTCACGTTCGTCTACCTGTATCTCAATACTTAGCTGAGATGTGGCGGTACCGGAAATTTACAGTCGCCAATGCTCGTTTTCGAGCGAGCGCAGATAACGACGATATGTTCCTCGGGCGGTTCTGGACCGTTTTGGAACCGCTGCTGCGTATTGCGATGTACGGAACTATCTTTGGATTGCTCTTAAATACGTCTCGTGGTATTGACAACTTTTTGGGATTTCTTGTTCTTGGATTGACCTTCTTCTCCATGATGTCTCGAGGGTTGGGCAACGGTGCGGGCCTGATCCAGCGTTCACGCGCGATGATGCGTACTTTTAAGTTTCCGCGTGCATCTCTTGTAGTCGGTGAGTCATTACGAGGATTCTTTAGCAACTTGATTCCAGCGGGATTGGCGGTCTTAGCTGCCCTGGCTTTTCAATTTGGCGAGCCGCTCCACTGGACCATCATTTTTGTCGTACCGCTGATTCTCTTTATGAATATCTTCGCGTTGGGGCTTTCGTTTTTCACGGCTAGAATTACCGCTTTTTGCCCGATGCTAAGAAGGTAGTATTTTTTGTCAACCGAGCTTGGTTCTATGTGTCAGGCGTATTTTTTTCAATCGAACGTTATGACTCAGTACCAGAGCTACAGCGAGTAATGATGCTGAATCCCGCTTACGAATTCTTGAAGTCGATTCGAGGTGCGACAATGTACGGCACCGCACCAACTTGGGAAGCTTGGGCACTCATGATCGGTTGGTCTCTTGGAACATTGGTTCTAGGGTTCCTGTTTTTCTGGGCGGCAGAGGAAAAATATGTACATGTTAAATAATCCGACCGTCTTAGTGCGAGAGGCGTCTCGATTTTACCGCTCGGATAATAAGCGCAGTATCTTCAAACGACCGAAATTAACAGATGAACGCGAAGGCGACTACGTCCGTGCATTAGATGGCGTAACCATGTTCGCTGACCAAGGCGAATGCATTGGAGTTTTGGGGCGCAATGGCTCTGGAAAGTCGACTCTGATGCGCCTGATCGCCGGAAACGAAGCTCCAGATCAGGGGGAGGTGTTCGTTAGTGCGACTCCGACTTTGCTCAACGTTTCAGCTGCATTGCAACCACGCTTAAGCGGATACAAAAATATACGTCTTGGTCTCTTAGCACAGGGCGTCGACGAGGAAGAGATTCCGAGGCTCACTGAAGAAATCGTCGAGTTTGCGGAGATTGGCAATGCTGTTTACCGGCCAATGAAGACATACTCTTCTGGCATGGGAGCTCGACTTAAGTTCGCTATTTCCACGGCTATGCAAAGGGATCTGCTACTTATTGACGAGGCTTTGGGCACCGGTGACGCGAGTTTCACGGAGCGAGCACAGGAACGGATGAAGTCCTTCCTAAATGACGCTGGAACTATCTTCTTAGTCTCGCATGCGATGGCATCGATTCGAAGTATGTGTACTCGAGTAATTTGGCTACACGACGGCAAAATTATTGCCGATGGTGACGTCGATGCAATTACGTTGCTTTACAACAAGTGGACAGCGAGAAGCGCACGTAAGAATTTTGAAGCTGCGAATGATCTAATTAAAAACGTGCGCAGTGCGTACTCGAAACCCAACGTGTTGCTTCAGAGCGAAGTCACACCGTACCTAGGTGGATAAGCGTCGGCAGCGGGCACTAATTAGACGAAAATTAAAGACCTCGTTAGCGATTAAACAATCACTAACGAGGTCTTTAATTTTTGAGTTTAGGGGAGGTGTAAAGGATTGGTCGATGAAATATCCAGATCAGTCTCGGCTTTAGCCTCGTATTCCTTCCAGGAAATCAGTCTCGTCTTACTGACGTTAGACCATGCCTTTCCGACTGAGCGCGTCGGGCGAATTCCGGCGTCTACGGTATCGCCGCATTGCAGACCGCGGATAGTTACAGTCCAAGGGGCGTTGCCGTTGCCTAGGTAGCTCGCGCCGAGCACCTTGTCATTTACTCTTACAAAGAGTTCCAATGCATTGGCTTCTCGGCCAATGTCGTAGCTATTCTCCAACGTGAACTGCAGTGAACCCTTTGTATTTTTAAAGTCTCCTTGAAAGAACACCTCAAATCCCGATTCCAATTCAGGCTCTTCGAGCTGAATGACATCAGGTAAGTTCTGCTCCCTAACATTCGTACTTGAGCTATGGGGGTGCCGCTCGCATACGCTTACGTTGGGGGTCAGATCGAAAGCAGATTGGAAGAACGGCTTTCCGTTTACGTCGAATGCCGCGATAGGGGGATACACAGTCGCGATGAACTTTCGAGCGAAGAGGTTGTTCTTTCTGTCATAGAAGTTCATGTCTTGAGCGGCTTCGAAAACTTTCCTAATCGCAAGGGGATTAATAGGTAGGAAAGCGGTAGATTGACAATTGATAGCTTCTGACTGGAAACGACCAGCTCGAAGCTCCCAGAATAGACAGTTGGCTATTGGAAGGCCGCTATCGCGAACTCGGTTGAAGTCGTACTTGTTCCAAAACTCCATTGCTTCTTCTGGTGCAAGGGTGTGCCCGCGCTTTTGCTCCGAAAAGCCAGCAATGCTACCTACCAGCCTTTTGAAAATTTCCTTGCTGGACATCGGTTTGGCAATGCTTACAAAGTAGTCTTTGAAAATTTCCATTCCACTGCCTACATAGCAAACTGAAGGTTGCTTACCAAGAATATTCTCGTAAAGGCCCTGGAAATTAAGCGCGTGTTTGCCGATGTAGTTTTGGGAAAGAGTATCCCTTTCTGCTTGCGAAAGGCGATGATTTCCTGCTTCTTCGATTGGCAGTACGACGTTCGGAACCTCCAATGCCGTCGCGATGCGATTCGCCATTTGAACGTCCTGTTTATAGGAACGGGCCGTCGTTGCATCGTCTGCAGATGGTGCACTAGTGCTGCCATAGGTTACGAAAGTCAGGTCTTTCGTCACGGACAGAGCAGCAGCGGCGCAAAGACGCGTGTCCATTCCTGCGGTTAAAGCACAGTATTTTTTCTCCGGACGGGACTGCCAGTACCGAATGGAATTGCCGGCAAGCAAAGTAGCTTGCTCCAAAACTTCGGTTGCGGAAGAATCGCCTATCTTTGTCTCCGAGTGTGGGTAAAAACGGACGATTTTGTTTTCTGTGAAATCGTATTTGAAATTCGGGGGAATTGCACAGACCCTGGGATCTTCTGTTTCGTCCCATAACTTGTGCTGTCCGAGTTGCGTCAGTTCAGCAGTCGGATATCCGCGTGCGTCGATCTCTTTGGAGATGAGCGGCAAATGGGAACCAATCAGGAAGGACTCTTTGTGTACATACACGGGCTGGCTTGCAAGCGTGTCGTTGTAGACGAAGTATTGTCCGTCCATTGCGACACAGCATGCCCAGCGCCCAACTACAAAGTCAAGGAATTGTTCGAACTCCCCAATCCCTTTAGACAGAGCTGAAAAGGCATCAACAATGATGTGCTCGCTATTTAATGAATTTTGAGCATTCGTTGCGTGACCAAGCCAGACTATCCCTCGTTCTGAGTCACCTTTAACGGCGACGGGCTCGTCATTTTGAGCGTACAAAAATAGTTTGTCGAGGACTTTGGACTCAGTAAACCCCATAGTTTCGAAATTTTCCAAAGACAGTGGGGCGTCTGTGAGAACGAAGCCGAACGGGTATAGGCGAATGGCCACGGGGGAGCTCCTATTGCGTGTGTTAGTTAGTTCCAAAGACCCTTTGTATCCACAACGGCCTTTCCGGTCAGCTGTGCGCTGGAAAGTTCCTTGAACTCCTTGTGATCGACGAGCAGGACGATGACGTCGGCCTGCTCGAGAGCGTTGGTGTAGCTGACCAATTCGACGTTATCGAAGCCCTTGAGTCGCTTTGGAAGCTCGCTAACGTTTGGCTCGACAGCGAGAATCTGCTTATCCTCGAGTTCTTCTGCAAGATCGACGGCGATGTTAAGAGCCGGGGACTCGCGCAGGTCGTCGATATCTGCCTTGAATGCCAGACCGAAGACAGCAACCTTGGAAGCGTTGGACTCTGCCACAGCCTCCTTGACCTTCTGCTTAACCCATTCCGGCTTACCGTCGTTTACCTTGCGGGCGGTGTGGATCAGCTTCGAGTTCTCCGAGTCAGCGGCAACGATGAACCACGGATCGACTGCGATGCAGTGGCCACCGACGCCAGGGCCTGGCTGCAGGATGTTCACGCGTGGGTGGTGGTTTGCAAGGTTAATGAGCTCCCAGACGTCGATGCCTAGTTTGTCGCTGATGAGGGAGAGCTCGTTCGCGAACGCGATATTGACGTCGCGGAAAGAGTTCTCCGTAAGCTTTGCCATTTCGGCGGTGACATCGTTGGTCGGCAGAAGCTCGCCCTTGCAGAAGGTTGCGTAAATCTCGGTTGCGCGGCGGGTGGCCTCTGGGGTTTGGCCGCCAATAATACGGTCATTCGTGCGCAATTCTTCCATTGCGTACCCAGGGAGGATGCGCTCAGGGCAGTGTGCGAAATATATGACTGGCTTGTCATCAGGATTGTCGGCGCCATCAGCAACGAGGTCAGTGCGGATTTCGAGAATACGCTCAGCCATCTTTGCGGTGGTCTGTGGAGGAGAGGTGGACTCGAGAACAATGAGTTCATCGCCAACAAGCTGAGGGGCGATTGCCTCTGCCGCCGAGTAGATGAACTTCATGTCAACGTCGTAGGAATCGGTGAACGGGGTTGGAACCGCGATGATGTAAGCATCGGCGTGAACCTGCTCAGTGGTAGCGCGGAAACGACCGGAAGAAAGTGCCTCATTCAATTCTTCCTGGAGGCCTGGCTCGACGATAGTCACTTCACCGCGGTTGATTTTCTCCACGTTTGCAGCATTTACGTCGACTCCCGTTACGTCAACACCGGAGTTTGCCATTACTACAGCCGTTGGAAGGCCAATGTAGCCAAGTCCGACGAATGCAACTTTCTGTTTTGTCATTTTGGAGTTCCTAACCTACCTGCGTGCAGTTTTGAAACCGAGTCCCGTGTGGAAGAAACGGCTAACAGGAAGAACTTAGCACTTTTTATTCGTCTTTTTTGATTTAGGGAGAAAATGAGGTGACGAGTGCTGAGAGCGGCTTGTTGGTAGGGG